>CAUGKZ010000197.1 GCA_959600065.1 uncultured Kroppenstedtia sp.
GGAACAAGAGGTTTGCCTCCCGGTCTGCCTGGATATAGATCTTTCCGTCTCCTTACCGGGCCTTCATTTTGGCGTCCATCGCTCTCCCTTATTCACCCTGGATTCATTTCTGGAGACAGCGAAAAAAATCCGCGACGCCAAGCACCTCCGACTGGATGGGATCATGGGTTATGAGGCCCAAGTCGCTGGAGTGGGTGATCGTGTTCCCGGCCAAGTGCTAAAAAACGGGGGGGTCCGTCTGTTGAAAAAACATTCCATTCGCCGGGCCGCCCGCATTCGTAAAGAATGGACGACCGCCCTGAGAGAATTGGGACTTTCTCCCCGCTTCATCAATGGTGGCGGGACGGGGAGCCTAGCAGAAACCGCCCAGGAGGATGTGGTGACCGAGGTGACGGTCGGTTCCGGTTTTTACTCTCCCATCCTCTTTGATCACTACCATTCCTTTCGCTATCAACCAGCGGCGGGTTTCGCCCTGGAAGTGACCCGTCACCCCCGGCCGGGAATTTACACTTGCTCCGGAGGCGGTTACATCGCTTCCGGTGCGGCGGGGGCAGATCGACTTCCCCGTCCTTATCTCCCAGCGGAAGCCCGATTAACCTCCCTTGAAGGAGCTGGTGAAGTACAGACCCCCCTTCGCTTGAAAGAAGGCGGTCTCTCTCTGGGAGATCCGGTCTTTTTTCGCCATGCCAAGGCAGGAGAATTGTGCGAGCATTTCAACGAATTGTGGATCATTTCCGCTGGTGAAGCTATCGATCGCTATCCGACATACCGAGGAATGGGGGCCTGTTTCCTATGAACTCCGCCGTGGACAACAAACCCCAGACTCGCACCAACTGGTCCGGATCCGTCCGCTTCACCCCTCGGGAAGCCGCCTTCCCCACCACAGAAGAGGAGGTAGTCTCTCTCATCCACCGGGCCCAGGAAAAGGGCACCACCATCCGGGTGATCGGCTCTGGCCATTCCTTCACCCCACTGGTAGAAACAGATTCCCTCCTCGTCTCCCTGGACCGGATGCAGGGTGTGCAAACCGTGAACTCTGAACAACAACAAGTGTCTGTCTTGGGTGGAACCAAGCTAAAAGCCCTGGGCGCCTCTCTCCTCCAACAAGGCTGGTCACCGGAAAACCTGGGAGATATCGATGTCCAGTCTATCGCCGGCGCTATCAGCACCGGCACCCATGGTACGGGTCTGGGATTAGGAAACCTCTCCCAGCAGGTTGAGGCCCTCACCCTGGTCACTGCCGACGGTCAGATCCGGGAATGCTCTGCAAAGCAAGATCCGAACCTGTACCAAGCGGCCCGGGTATCTATCGGGAGTCTAGGGATCATCAGCCAAGTTCGCTTGCGAGTGGAACCCTTGTATCGCCTCCATTTTCAGAGCAAGCGACTGCCACTGGCTGAAGTGGTCAATCGGTTGGAGGAGTATCCATCGAATCACCGGCACTTTGAGTTTTTCTGGTTTCCCTATACTGACTCCGTCCAGGCCAAGTTTATGAACAAGACTGATGCTCCTCCCACCCGCAAAGGATGGTGGAGCTCCTTCAACAAGTGGGTCCTGGAAAACGGCGCCTTTTGGTGCCTGTCGGAGGGAGCCCGGATCTTCCCTCGTTTCAGCCAGACGGTCAGCCGCATCTCCGCTTGGGGCGTTCCTCAATTTGAAGAGACCGGCAACAGCCAATCCCTCTTTGCCACCCCCCGTCATGTCCGATTTAACGAGATGGAATACAGCGTTCCCTTTGCATCCCTGCCAGCAGTGATCGAAGAGATGAAACAAGCGCTGGAGGAAAACCAGTTCCAGGTTCATTTCCCCATCGAAATCCGATTTGTCAAAGGGGATGACATCTGGCTCAGCCCCGCTTACGGTCGAGACTCCGCCTTCGTCGCCGTCCATATGTACAAAGGGATGGCCTACAAAGAATACTTCCAAGCGATGGAACACATCTTCCTCCGTCATGAAGGACGCCCCCATTGGGGAAAGATGCACCACTTGGGAGCCGATGAACTTAGCAAACTTTATCCCCACTGGCATGACTTCCAACACATCCGGCATCAGCTGGATCCCGACGGACGCTTCCTCAACCCCTATCTACGACGCATCTTCGGTTTGTAAACCATCCATGACAAAGAACGGGCCGCTGGTCGACCCGTTCTTTGACCGTTCATCCTTCTTCCACCGGCGCCAGTTGCTCCTGTTCCTCCTCAGTATAAGGACGGGATCGGATCAGGAAACGAAGCCCCAGGGGAATCTCCAAAGAGAAGGAGGCCCCCCGTCCTTCTGTGATATCCACGGTCAGTTGGGTATGTTTCCAGTATTCAAATTGGGAGCGGGACATATAAAAGTCACACCCGTGAACCTCTCCCAAACGCACATCACTCATCCCTGTCCGGAACTCCCCTTTTCGGAAGCACATCGGCGCCGATCCGTCACAACAACCTCCGCTCTGGTGAAACATCAGATCCCCATGCTCTTCCCGCAGCCGATCGATCACTTGTGCCGCTGCCTCGGTGACAAGAACTCGGGGGAGTCGCTCCATCGCTTTTTTCTCTTCCATCGGCTCAGAATAATCCTGTCGGATTTTGATCATAGGAAATCAGCAGGTTCTTCGTCTGCTGGTAATGTTCCAGCATCATCTTGTGATTCTCCCGCCCGATCCCCGATTGTTTATATCCCCCGAAGGCCGCATGGGCTGGATACTGATGATAACAGTTGATCCAGACCCGACCCGCTTCGATCTTGCGGGCGATCTGATAGGCCTGATGGACATCTCTCGTCCAGAGTCCCGAACCCAATCCGTACAGGGTATCGTTGGCGATCTCCAGCAACTCTTGCTCATCCTTAAATGTGGTAACAGATACCACTGGTCCGAAGATCTCTTCCTGGAAGATGCGCATCCGGTTGTTTCCTTCAAAAATGGTCGGTTTCACATAAAAACCATCAGGATAGGATTCGTTTCGGTAAGCCTCCCCGCCGATCAAAACCCGAGCCCCTTCCTGCTTCCCGATATCCAGGTAGCTCATGATCTTCTCAAACTGATCCCGTGAGGCTTGCGCGCCCATCATCGTTTGCGGATCCAGGGGATCCCCCATCCGGATCTTCTCTACCCGTTGCAGTGCCCGTTCCATGAATTCATCGTAGATCGATTCCTGAATCAAGGCGCGGGAAGGACAAGTACAGACCTCTCCCTGGTTCAAAGCGAACAAAGTAAACCCTTCTACCGCTTTTTCCAGGAAGGAATCCTCCTTGAACATCACACTTTCGGTGAAGATATTGGGGGATTTCCCACCCAGCTCCAAGGTGACTGGTTTGATGTTTTCCGATGCAAATTGCATGATCAAGCGACCCGTCGTCGTCTCCCCGGTAAATGCAATTTTCCCCACATCCGGGTGGGTGGCAAGAGGCTGCCCCGCCTCCGGACCAAATCCGTTCACCACATTGAGAACTCCCGGTGGTAGCAGATCTGCCACCAATTCGGCAAAGAGAAGGATGGTGGCGGGAGTCTGTTCCGCCGGTTTTAAAACGACACAGTTTCCAGCTGCGAGAGCGGGAGCCAATTTCCATGCCGCCATCAACAGAGGGAAATTCCAAGGAATAATCTGCCCCACCACTCCGATGGGCTCCTGGATGTGCATGGCTACCGTCTGCGCATCGATTTCCGATACGCTTCCCTCCTCTCCACGGATGACACCGGCGAAATAGCGAAAGTGATCGGCCGCTAGGGGGAGGTCGGCGGCCAATGCCTCCCGGATCGGTTTTCCGTTGTCCCAGGTTTCGGAGAGGGCCAGCATCTCCCGGTTTTGATCGATGCGATCAGCGATTTTCAGGAGAATTTTACTCCGCTTGGCAGCCGACGTATTTCCCCACTTTTCTCGAGCCTGATGGGCTTTGCCAACAGCCAGATCGATATCCTCTTTCTTGGAACGGGGAACCCGGGTGAAAACTTTTCCATCCACTGGAGAAGGATTATCAAAATACTCTCCTCCCACTGGAGGTACCCACTCCCCCCCGATGAAATTCTCGTACCGGGATTTGTACTGAACCGGGCTTCCCTCCGTATTCGGCTTTTTGTAGCTGGATAACGTCACACTCATCGCTGCTCATTCCTCCTCTGTTCGATTTGGAAACAACGAGATCTTTACATGGATGTCCCTTGGAAGGCTTCAACAGAGGAACACTAGATCCTCCTCTGTTTCAAATATTTTGTCAACCCTATTTTCGCTGGGGTCCAGGACTGCAATTCTACATTCGCTTCCAATATGGTGTGTCTCTGTCCGTTCTATAGGATCCTCCCCCACCTCCTATCCCGAGATAAGGATATGTATCCAGATCGGAGAACATTCCCCCGACAGAGACTCCCATGAATAACTAGAGATCCTAGAAGCGTTGTGAAAAACCGTTCCCAGAGAGAGGGTGGAGGTTTCACATGGAGTGACTTGGGCTTGCTAGAACAACGGAACGATAGGTGAACCCCATCCCCACCGTCCAAAACCAAAATCACTATGCTTCTAGGATCACAGATGCTCAGGGTCATCAGGAAGCGATGGCCCAGCAAATCCAACCCACCCATCCTCCTCACGGTAAAGCGCCGTGCGGGGCATAGCTTTACGATCCTCTGCGGCAAACTGAAACACATCTATTTATAATAATCGCTTATGAGGGTATCGAGTGAAAACTCAATTATCTTGGAGAGAAGGATG
>CAUGKZ010000198.1 GCA_959600065.1 uncultured Kroppenstedtia sp.
GAAGCGAGATGACAATATCTCCGAGAGGAAGGGGTTCCCCTTCCGGGGATTCCCAAGCTTCCCCCGGTTCCCACTGGGGAAAAGAAAGTACATCCGTCGGCCGATCCACCTGTCGGAACTCCCGGTTCAGACGGTGTATCTCCTCATGATCCACAATCGTCACCGCCACCTCGGCAGGCGGCGTCTGTTCCATTTCAGCCGCCTGCATGAGACAACGCTCCACCCAAGGCAACCATCGCACTTCCTCTTCGGTGAGATGGGGGCGAACCACGAATTCTACACGCAAATTCATGCCGGCTTCACCCCTTTTCCTTGATCCTCCGGATACTCAATTCGGGAGTGAAAAATCCCCTGCAGGGTTTCACAGATGGAACGAGCAATCAGATCCAATTCCTTAAATGTCAGATCACATTCATCAAATTGGCCGTCTTCCAGCCGATCTTGGATAATCTTTCGCACCATGTTCTCCACCCGTTCCGGACTGGGCCGGGCCAGCGAGCGAACCGCCGCTTCCACACAATCGGCGATGCCTACAATGGCCGCCTCCTTAAACTGAGCCTTGGGACCGGGATACCGGTAGTCCGCCTCCAACACTTGAGCTCCATCACTCTGTTCCCGTGCCTTGTGATAGAAATATTTGATCAGGGTAGTCCCGTGGTGTTGGGCGGCAATATCACAGATCGGCGTGGGAATATTATGCTCCCGGAGCATCTCACAGCCATCCTTGGCATGAGAGATGATGATGCTCTTACTCAGGTTGGGAGATATTTTATCATGGGGATTCTCCGCCATCTGGTTTTCGATGAAAAACTGGGGTCGTTTAGTCTTCCCCACATCATGATAATAAGCACCCACCCGACAGAGCAGACCATTGGCCCCGACCGCTTCCGCAGCGGCTTCCGCCAGATTGCCCACAATCACCGAGTGATGATAAGTCCCCGGCGTCTCAATCAGCAATTTACGCAATAACGGATGGTTGGGATTGGACAACTCCAACAGCCGTAAGGGAGATAGCATATCAAAAACCGTTTCAAAGTGTTGTAAAAATCCAATCGTCAACACCGCGGAAAAAATTCCGCTGGCCGCTCCAAATCCGAGGGACTGAAGCAGAATCCATCCATCTCCATCCACCGGAACCAGGGCATACAATGCTGTGATGGTAAGAACACTGGCTCCTGATGAAAAAAGCCCGGCGCGAAAGATGGAAAGACGTCCCCGAACTCCGGATAAAGCAAAGGCGCCGACTGCACCGCTCACAAAAGAGACCAAACCGTAGCGGAAGTCAAACAGAACATGGCTGCCTTCGTTAAAATACATCCCCGAGAACACCCCGAACAGGATGGCACACCACAAGGCCAACTTTAAATCCATCAGGAGGGCGATCAGCATCGTCCCCAGGGCCGCCGGGGCCATATAACCTACCGTACTCCATTCCAGATTCTGCCCCAAGCTGATCATCTTCATCCCCAGCATGGTCAGCAGAAACACCGATAAAAGCATCGTGGTCTTCACATTGTCACGATATACATCCGGACGGAACCAACGGACGAAAAAGGCGAGTAATCCCAGGATCACCGCGATCAGCAGAGCTAAGCCAAGATAGGGGGCCGGATCGGTATATCTCCCCAAAAATCCGAGCTCCTCCAATTTCCGATACTGATCCTTCGTCACCACATCGCCAGCGGCGACAATGACGTCTCCTTTTCGGATCGGAATCGGCTCCACACTCTCTCGAGCTACATCCTTCAGTTTTTCGGTACGATTTTTATCATATATTTCATTGGGGATAATCATCTGTCGGGTCAATTCGCGCACGACGTAACGGGCCGGACTGCCCAAAGAGGAGGTGACCAAACCTCGATCCACCCGGTCCCTCTCTTTTTCCAGTTCATTTTTGCGAACCCCGTCGGCCAGGACCTCCTGCACCATTTCCCGGCTGAGGATTCTCATCTCCGTCCATTCGCCGTCTTTGACTTGGACCAACCTTTGATAAAATTCCTCGGACAAACCGTAAGGAAGCACGTCTTTGAGGTTGGCGATTTTCTCCTTGTCACTCTTGCCCTTCTCGGAGAGTTGCTTTTGTACCTCATTGAAAATCGTTTCCAACCTTTTGACTTGCCGATCCGCCAACTGTTCATCGACTCGGTATTGTTTTCCCACGGATTGAGCCGCTTTTTCCCGCACTTTCTCAGTCGCTTCCTGATCCACCTTCGTCACCGGGGAGACGATGGACTCCTTGGCCACCTTCCCGGGGGAAATATCATTATACTGTTGTGGGAGAACCTGTCCCATCAACAGAAGGTAGCAAAAGGCACCTAAGCCTAAATACAGCAAAAGCCGGATTCGCCGACTCGTCTTCCAACGCTCCGACAGACGGAAGCGTTTTAGAAGAGTAAATCCGGACTTTGGCTTTTTCTCTTCGTTCGCCATAGGATCGACTCCTCATCGTCGAATGATCATTCTGTTTCGGCGTAGGCATCGATCACCTTCTGAACCAGTGTATGACGGACCACATCCGATTGGGTCAAACGGACAAACTGAATTTCTTCCACTGGCTTCAGAACCCGCTCCGCTTCCCTCAGTCCGGATTGCTTCCCCTTGGGAAGGTCCACCTGGGTCACATCGCCGGTCACCACCATTTTGGATCCAAAACCCAACCGGGTGAGGAACATCTTCATCTGCTCATGGGTGCTGTTTTGAGCTTCATCTAGGATGACAAAGGAATCCTCCAAGGTTCTCCCCCGCATGTACGCCAGCGGAGCCACCTCAATCAGGCCCCGTTCCATCAGTTTGCCCACCTGCTCCACCCCGAGCATGGTATAGAGACTGTCATACAACGGACGCAGGTATGGATCTACCTTTTCCTGAAGATCGCCGGGCAGAAATCCCAGATTCTCCCCGGCTTCTACAGCGGGGCGGGTCAAAACAATCCGCTTGACCTGATTGGATTTCAAAGCGGTAACCGCCAACACCACCGCCAAAAAGGTTTTTCCGGTACCGGCGGGGCCAATGCCAAACACGATATCCGACTTTTGAATCGCGGTGATGTAGTGACGTTGGCCCAAGGTTTTGACCCGGACCGGCTTTCCTTTGTAAGTCACTCCGATCTGTTCGTCATAGAGTTCCAAAAGTTCATCAGCCAGTCCATCACGGGCCAAGCGCTCTGCGTAGATCAGGTCCCGCTCCGTCAATTTGATCCCGCGGCGCACCAATGTTAATAGCACGCGAAACAGGTGGCCCAACACTTCCAGCTCCTCAGGGGAGCCGGAGATCGCCACCTCTTCCCCGCGGGAAATGATCTTGGCCGGAGTCTGGTCCTGAATCATCCGCAAAAATCCATCCTGCGGCCCGAACAGTTCTAGTGCTTCATTCGCATCCTGCAACCGGATTTTGATGGTTTTCTCCTGTTGTTGCAAATGGCTTCAATCCCCTTGCAATATCGGTTGTGAAACAGCAATGTTCTCCACTACATCATAGTGTATCGTTATAATCACTTTACCATCAACCACGCGGGGGTGCAAAATTTTTTCCCCTAAAATCCGCCCATCCTCTCCCATTTTTGTTATGAGATCCTCTCGTGCTCGTTCTTTTCCAAGTGCGACCGCCTGTTTGACGCCCAGTTTTTTCCGAACCCATTTCATCTCCAAGCGCTCTTCTTCCACCCACCCGAAGGGAAGACGCCAATTGCGGATTTGAAGAGCATGAGTGGTCTGGATGGTTTCATAACTTTGGAATGATTCCGGGAACAAAAAGGGGATGCGGATCATTCGGGAGCCAACGTATGGATACCAGGCCTTCTCTCGGTTTCCAGTATACACTTTTCGTTTTTGCTGCAAGGGAACCGTCACTGTGGAGTCATACCAGACTTCTCCCATCACTTTTCCTTTGGCTCCCACCAGTTTGCCCGAATCAGGTTCCTCCGGATTTCCGTACCAACCGGAGACCAGTAGTTGCCCCTTTTTCACCGATTCATTCACTTCCACTACTGGTCGGCCCCGTTCCACATTCATATCGTAAATCATAGCGTTCCGTCGGGCTACGAGCTGGATCGGTCCTCGTTCCCCCTTTCCTTCCTCCTCATCCACCCGTTTTTTTTCCACGACGGTGACCACCACCCGGGTCCCTTCCATTCGGAATCCCACCCAGGATACTTGAGGCAGTCGGGATTGCAAACGGTATTGCATTTCCTCATGGGAAGGCACCCGGCTTTTCAACTGTCCGATGAATACCCCTTCTTCTTGTAGGATTGCAATGATTTCTTTGGAGGGTACTGTCTCGTTTCCTTCCACTTCCACAGACCAGATTATTGAAGTCAAAGAAAAAATCAGCAGGATGAACAGAAGAAATCCCCACAAGAAAAATTGTCTTCTGCGCAGGCGCATCCACCAAAAAGGAGGCCCTTTTTTTTCAAGTATCCGTGATTTGGTTCCGGTTCTCTTTAAAATGGGTTTCAACTGAAAGTAATCCCCTACAGGGAGGGTTAACCGGATGCAATCTTGGGAAACCCAAGTAATCTGGCTGATCTGAATTCCTTGGTTCAGCGCATTATTGATGAAGTTTGTAAGAGCCGGACCTGTCAACTCCACACGCAGGCTTCCCTGGATTTTTTGCGGCCATTGAATTTTTCGTTGCAAAGGTCCACTCCCCTTCAGCCCAGATACTTCACCTCTGAGATTTCCCC
>CAUGKZ010000199.1 GCA_959600065.1 uncultured Kroppenstedtia sp.
TTCACTTCTCAGAAAATCCAAAAAGAGACTGGATTCAACCCGTGTCTGTAAGAGATCGTTGCAATGCCGAAATGGATGAATACTCTTCTTCTAACAGCCTGGAGACCCTGATAAAGATCGGCATGATTTGCTCATAGACTGCCACCGCTTGGGGGTTCGGCTGATGAGCGTGAACTTCACCCACCATATCCTTCACTGCAGAAAGAGAATCGATTTGTCCGGATCCGTATAATCCGAGGACGGCCGCTCCCAAACATGAGCTTTCAAAGCTCTTTGGAATGACAACTTCTTTATTAAACACATCTGCCAACATCTGCCTCCACAGCTCGGAACGAGCGAAGCCGCCTGTGGCCAGGATCTTTGTCGGTTCCCCGGTCAATTCAGTCAAAGCGAGTAGAACACTGTACAGGTTCATCGTGATTCCTTCCAAGACCGCACGGATCATATGCCCTTTTTTATGGTGCATGGCTAGCCCGAAAAAAGAACCCCGTGCATGTGCATTCCACAGGGGAGCGCGTTCCCCTGACATATAGGGATGGAAGATCAAACCTTCTGATCCCGGGGATACCTTGGATGCCATCTCCGTCAACAGATCATAAGGATCCTTTCCTATCTCTTTGGCCATTTGCGCTTCCATGGGTGCCAATTCGTCCCGCGCCCAGCGGAATATCATGCCGCCGTTATTCACCGGCCCCCCGATGACCCAGTGGTGATCGGTTAACGCATAACAAAAAATTCTCCCTTTGGGATCGGTGACCGGCTGATCGGTGACTGTCCGAATGGCACCGCTGGTGCCGATCGTCACAGCTGCGACTCCAGGGTCGATGGCGTTCACCCCCAGATTGGAAAGAACACCATCACCGGCTCCGATCACAAAAGATGTATTCGAGGGAAGTCCTAGTTTCTCGGCATACTTAGGCGTCAGACCTTTAAATGTGGCTGTGGTTGCAACCGGTTGGGAAAGTTGTTCCTTGGTCACACCTGCGAGCCGGAGCGCCCCCTCATCCCAATCCAATTTTTCTAAATGGAACAAACCCGTGGCTGAAGCGATGGAATAATCGATGACATATTCCCCGAATAAACGGTGGAATACATACTCTTTGATAGAGATAAACTTTGCCGCCTTGCTGAACAAAGCCGGGTGTTCATTTTTCAGCCATACCAGTTTGGCGAGAGGGGACATGGGGTGAATAGGGGTACCTGTTCGCAGATAAATCTCATGTCCTTGCCATTCCTCTTTTATTCGGTCTGCCCAGTGAGCGCTTCGTTGATCCGCCCAAGTGATCGAAGGCGTCAGCGGCTTTCCCTCCACATCCACCAGGATCAAGCTATGCATCGCGGAACTGAAAGAGACAAAATCAACTTTAGGGATTCCGCTTTCGGCCAAACAACTTCGGATTGCACAAATCACAGCCCCGAAAATTTCATCGGGATCTTGTTCAGCTACGACTGGCGTTGGGGTGTGGAGCGGATAATCAACGGCCATCCGATTGACCACATCCCCTTTTTTTGAGAAGAGGACGGCTTTTGTACTGGTGGTGCCTATGTCGACACCCATCATATAGTTCATTTGAGAAATCCCTCTGTTTTTAAGTGATGATCAAACTGAGCAGAAAGACGACAGCAAACCCAACAAACCCGACAATCGTCTCCATCATTGTCCAGGACTTCAGCGTATCTTTCACATCGAGGCCGAAATACCGGTTGACCAGCCAGAATCCCGAATCATTGACATGGGAGAAGACAGTGGATCCCGCCGCGATCGCGATCTCGATCAGTCCAAGCACCGGACCTTCCAACCCCAATGTGTCAATGAGAGGGGAGAGCAAGCCTGCAGCCGTAACCATGGCTACAGTGGCTGAACCTTGGGAGACCCGGACGACTGTGGCAATCAAGAAGGCCAATAAAACTGGTGGAAGATTGGAGCCAGCCATCATCTCCCCCAATACATCTCCTACACCAGAATCCATCAACACTTGTTTGAAAACCCCGCCCGCACCTGTGACCAAAATAATAATGCCTGCGGGTTCCAAGGACTTCGTTGCAATCTCCTGTACTTCCTGTCGAGTGTATCCTCGACGGATACCCAGAAAAATAAACGCCAGTAATGTAGCGATGGTCAACGCGACGAAGGGGTGCCCCAAAAAAGTAAAAAACGATTTCAAGATGCTTGAATCAGGGAGAATCACACCGGAGACTGTATTCAAAAGAATCAAAATGAGCGGGATAAGGATTAAAGTCGCGATTAAGCCGAAACTTGGCAAAGCGCGGTTGTATTTCTTTTCTTCCACGTTCATGTATTCGGGAACAGCTGCGTCGATCTTCTTCGCAATGTACTTCCCAAACAAAGGGCCTCCTAAAATCATAGCCGGGATGCCGGCAATCGTCCCGAACAGGATCACCCACCCCAATTCAGCATCGATTAATTTTGCGACGGCAATGGGTCCGGGTGTAGGGGGGATAAAACTGTGTGTTACCGCCAGTCCGGCCAACAATGGAATTCCATAATAGAGGAGCGATTTACCGGTCTTTTTGGCCAAGCCGTAAATGATCGGTACCAAAATGATGAAACCGACGTCAAAGAATACGGGGATGGCCACGATAAAACCGGTAATCCCTAAGGCCCATTGTGCTCGGTCCTCGCCAAATTTTCGGATCATCGTTTGTGCCAGCCGTTCTGCGCCCCCGGATACTTCAAGCATCCTCCCGAACATGGCACCCAAACCGACCACCACAGCGATAAAGCCCAGTGTACCGCCCATACCACTTTCGATCGACTCCAATACTTTCCCGAAAGGCATTCCCGCCGCAATCCCGACCAGCAGGCTGACGAGGAGCAATGAGACAAAGGCGTGTAATTTAGTGCGGATCACCAGAAACAACAATACAAAAATGCTTGCCATCGCAATGATAATCAAGGTGGATCCGGACATTTTCATCTCTCCAGTCATGGATTCTCACGAATCTGATTTTTCCACTTCGTGTCCTCCGAATTCGTTGCGTAAGGCAGCCACCACTTTACCGGAAAAAGTGTCCGGCTCAAGGGAGCGATACCGCATCATCAAAGACATCGCAATCACGGGAGCTGCCGCTTCCAGATCCAACGCTGTTTCCACCGTCCATTTTCCTTCTCCCGAGGAATGCATGACTCCCTTGATTCCGCTTAATGTTCGGTCCTTGGAGAAAGCTGACTCCGTCAATTCCATCAGCCAAGAACGAATCACAGACCCATGGTTCCAGAGGGAAGCGACTCGTTCATAGTCATATTCATAGGGGCTTTTCTCCAAAAGATCGAACCCTTCCGCAATCGCTTGCATCATTCCGTACTCAATCCCGTTATGAATCATTTTGAGGAAATGGCCGCTTCCAGACTCCCCCGTGTACAAGTAACCGTTTTCAAGGGATACATCTTCGAAGATCTGTTCAACTTTTGAAAAGGCTTGGGCGTCTCCGCCGATCATCGCACAAACTCCATGGCGGGCGCCATCCACGCCACCGCTCGTACCGCAATCCAAGTAGGAAATCCCTTTTTCCTCGAAAAGTTGACAGCGGCGTATGGTATCTTTGTAATGCGCGTTCCCGCCATCGATGACAATATCTCCCGGATCTAACAAGGGGAGCAGGGAATGGAGCACCTTTTCTGTAATTTCTCCGGCGGGAACCATCAACCAGATGATTCGGGGCGAGGGCAAATGGTCTACCAATTCCTGCAACGTCTCCGCTCCGTGTGCCCCTTGAGCGGAAATTTTTTCAACCACATCCTTGTCGACATCGTGTGCGACCAATTGGTAGCTATGTTCGAGCAGATTCAAAGAGAGTTGATAACCCATTTTTCCTAATCCGACTATGCCGACTTTCATGAGAGAACCCCTTTTCGAAATTTTTTCGACTCAACTCCATTATAATGAAAAATAATTCCGTGGCAATGACTTAGATCAGAAAATATTTTTTTATTGTACAATACAGAAGGGAATAGGTGTTAAGGGGAGAGGAGTAGACGAAGATGGATCAAGAGAGAGGTCGGGCTTTAGCCAGTATTCGGGCCCATTATGTTTATCTGAGTGAAACGGAAAAGAAGGTGGCCGATTTTGTTTTGAATTCCCCTCAGGAGTTGATTCACAGCACGATCAACCAATTAGCTGATCGGTTGGGTGTTGCGGAATCTACTATTTTTCGCTTTTGTAAGCGGATCGGTTTTAAGGGCTATCAAGCGATGAAAATTGCCCTTGCCTCGGAAGTCGTCACTCCTATAGAAAACATTCATGAACAAATATCAGAACACGATTCCACAGAGGTCGTGACGGAAAAAGTGTTCTGTTCCAATATGAAGACCCTGGAGGAGACTCTTCGCATGGTGGATCACAAAAACTTGCAAAAAACCATAGATGCCATGCTGACAGCGAGGAAAATCGAATTTTTCGGCAGTGGAGGATCCGGTATAATCGCTTTGGATGCCTATCACAAGTTGATTCGTTCAGGATTGCAAGTGGGCGCAACGACAGATACCCATCTACAACTGATGTCCGCTTCCCAATTGGAGGATCGGGATTGTGCTGTTCTCATCTCTCATTCCGGAACCACGAAAGATATTCTGCAAATTTTGCAGACTGCCAAGGAGGCAGGGGCGTCCACGATTGGAATCACCAATTTGGCCAAGTCTCCTCTCAGTCAAGGAGT
>CAUGKZ010000200.1 GCA_959600065.1 uncultured Kroppenstedtia sp.
AGGAAACGGTTCGGATGATGGGGTTGCTTCCCCAGGCTGTGGATTACAACGATACCGAGGCATTGAGGCACGCTCTGAACGAACAGAGGGATTGTAAAGTATTTTACGTGCAACATTCCCGACAACACCCGGAAGATACCTACCAACTGGATTCTGTGATCCAATTGCTCCGCCATTCTCGTCCCGATCTGCCCATCGTGGTGGATGATAATTATACCGCCTTGAAATTGCGCAAAATTGGGGTTGAACTGGGAGCTTCCTTTTCCTGTTTTTCTGGATTCAAACTGTTGGGTCCTCCCGGGATCGGGATCGTCGTGGGGGAGAAAAAGCCCATCGACATTCTCAAGAAACGTAATTATTCCGGAGGCGGACAGGTTCAGGGGTTTGAAGCAATGGAGCTACTCCGCTCCCTGGTTATGGCCCCAGTGGCCATCGCGGTTCAGACGGAGCAGGTGGATTATTTATGCCAGGGATTGAACAGGGGGGAAGTCCCGTTGGTATCCAAAGCGTATATCACCTATTCCCAATCGAAAAATGTCATCTTGGAACTGGAGAAACCCATCGCTCCCCAGGTCATCGCCGCCAGCGAAAAATATGGCGCTGCGATCTATCCTGTAGGTGCCGAGTCCCGATACGAGGTGCTTCCCATGATCTACCGCCCGTCGGGCACCTTTTTGGCAAGCCGCCCGGAACTGGCGCAAACAGGTATTCGCCTCAATCCTATGCGAGCAGGAGCGAAGCTGACCCTAGAAATTCTGCGGAAGGCAGTCGCCGATGTGACTGGGGAGCGGGCTTGATATGTTTCTGTCCACCACTCTCTCCCAAAACCCCCGATTGGCGGAGTATGCGGTTGATCTCCACCAAAATGGAATCATTCGTCCCAATACCTACGTTCTCGATCTGGATACCATCAGCGAAAATGCGGCCAAACTGGCTGAAACTGCTCGAAACCATGGAATCAAGCTTTATATGATGACTAAACAGGTGGGGCGCAATCCAAAGGTGGCACAAGCCGTTGCCGACTCCATTCCCAGTGCGGTTGCAGTCGATCCTTGGGAAGCGCTCCATCTGGCACGAGCCGGGATTCCACTGGGACATGTGGGACATTTAGTGCAGATTCCCTCGTCCATGGTGGAAGCGATACTCGATTACCAGCCGGAAGTGATCACGGTTTTCTCCTTGGCCAAAGCGCGGGAAATATCTAAGGCGGCTCGTGCTCGCCACTATCAGCAAGATCTGTTGTTGAAGGTGACAGGGGAGGGGGATCTCGTTTATGAAGGGCAATGGGGAGGGTTTCGGGAAGAAGAGTGGATCTCGGCGGCCCGAGAAATCGAAGGGATGCCTGGGGTGCGGATCGCCGGGGTCACTGCCTTTCCCTGTCTGCTTTATGACGGAAAAGAGATCGCCCCCACGCCCAATTTTCAAACCCTGGTCCGTGCCGCGCGCACTCTGGAAGAGGCATTGGATCGCCCACTGGATCAAATGAACGCTCCCAGTGCCACCGCTTGTGCCAGTCTTTCGTTACTAAAATCCATGGGAGCGACCCATGGGGAACCGGGGCACGCTCTGACGGGGACCACTCCCTTACACGAGCACCCTGGTCAACCGGAGCAACCTGCCATCGTCTATATCAGCGAGGTTTCCCACCGAGAGGGGGACATCGCTTATGCCTACGGCGGGGGTCACTACCGTCGCTCCCGGATGAGACAGGCCCTGATCGGGCGCAACTTGGACGAGATGATGAACCGGAAAGTTCCCATACTAGAATTGTCACCGGAAGTCATCGATTATACCATCGGACTCCGTGTGGGAGAGATGCCGGTGGAAGTGGGGGAAACCGTCTTGTTCGCTTTTCGGACCCAGATTTTTGTCACCCGCAGCGAAGTCGCTGTGGTATCGGGGTTACAAGCAGGAAAACCCCAGATCCAGGGGATCTATAATCACCTGGGAGAGTCACTTTGTTGAGAGGAGGTCGATGAGATGAAAAAACGGGCGATCTTACTAATATTGGACAGCTTGGGAGTCGGAGCGATGGATGATGTGCCTAAGGTGCGCCCCCGTGACGTAGGGGCCAATACCTTTCGCCATATCCTGGATCAGGCGGAACAGATCGAGATCCCCAATCTGGAGAAATTGGGGATCAACCAACTGCTGAACCACCCTCGCCTCCAGAAACAACCTCCCTTGGCTAGCTGGGGTACCCTGAACTTACAACATGAGGGGGCGGACAGCTATGCGGGTCACCAGGAAATCATGGGAACCCGACCTCGAAAACCGGTGCGGGAACCCTTTGTAAATGTTCTCCCTCGTGTACAAAAGAGATTGGAAGAGAGTGGCTACGAGGTGGAGGTCCCGAACCCGGAACTCCCCTACCTGTGGGTGCAACCTGGAGTGGTCATCGGGGACAATATCGAAACGGACTATGGACAGATTTACAACGTTTCCGCCGCCTTGGACGAGATTCCCTTCTCAGAGGTGCTCAAAATTGGGGAAGTCGTCCGGGGAGAAGTGCAGGTGAATCGTGTGATCGCCTTGGGGGGAGAAGGGATCTCCCCTGAAAATCTTCGAAAGAGCGTCGAACGGCGGGAGGACGGCCTGATCGGTCTCAACTCCCCGAAATCAGGTGTGTACAGGAAAAATTATCAAGCCCGCCACCTCGGCTATGGTGTCGATCCGGAGAAACAGCTCCCCACTATCCTAGTTCGAGGGGGCTGGCCTGTACACCTGATCGGGAAAATGCAGGATGTGATCGAATGTGAAGGGGCAGAAACTCTTCCCGGTGTGGAAACGGATCAAGTGATGCGCGGTGTGAGAAATGGCTTCAGCCAACTTCAGCGGGGACTGATCGCCGCCACGGTTCAGGAAACCGACTTGGCAGGTCATGCAGAGGATGTTAATCGCTATGCTGGAAAAATCATGGAGGTGGACCGACATTTGGGTCGTCTTCTGGAGCAAATGGGAGAAGAGGATTTGCTTCTGATCAGCGCCGATCACGGCAATGATCCTACCGCCGGTCACAGTCAACACACTCGGGAAAAAACGTTTATTCTGGCATACCAACCCAAGTCGCCCGCCACCTTCCTGGGTCATCGGTCCACCCTGTCCGATATCGCTGCCACCCTATCTCAGTTCTTTCGCGTTCCCCCACCGGAAAACGGAACGGGATTTTATCAAGAGGGATGAATCTACAGGCGCGTGGATTAGCTGTGTTGTGGGGGGGAAGCTTGTGTGATACCCCACTGATGCCATCCCGAAGGAAGTGGAGAAGGGTCGCTCCGAAGCTTCCGATTGGGCAGGGGCAAAGCCGGGACGGGGGCAACACAACTGTGGGAGGAAAGAATCTCTGCCGCAAATCTTGTTAACCATCACTGCGAATAGCCCTTTATTTGCAGGTAGGAATGAAATCGTGATGTACATTAGGGGGGACTGATCTGGGGATGTATGTTTGGATGGTTACATAGACGGACAGGAGGGAGAAAACCATGAGACCCTATTCGATCGCATTGATTCCAGGGGACGGAATCGGGGTGGATGTGATCCGAGAAGGAACCAAAGTGTTGGATACGATCGCAGACCTCGACGGCTCCTTAGCTTTTAACTATCGAGAGTTTGACTGGAGCTGTGAGTACTATCTCCGGCATGGGAAAATGATGCCGGAAGACGGGCTGGAGATCCTGCAAAGCTTTGATACCATTTACCTGGGGGCTGTCGGCTATCCTGGCGTGCCGGATCATGTTTCCCTGTGGGGGCTGCTGTTACCGATTCGCCGTACTTTTCAGCAGTACATCAATCTTCGGCCAGTGAAGCTACTCCGTGGCATTCGCTCTCCTCTCGCTGGGCGCAGTGCGGAGGATCTCGACTTCCTGGTGATCCGGGAGAACAACGAAGGGGAGTATTCCAACATGGGTGGCCGCATGTACGAGGGGACTGAGCAGGATATGGCCATCCAGAATACCGTCTTCACCCGGACCGGTGTGGAGCGGGTGCTGCGCTATGCTTTCCAGATAGTCCAAGAACAGGGGAAGCGCAAGCGACTGACTGCAGCCACTAAATCCAACGGGATCAACTACACGATGCCCTTCTGGGACGAATATGTGCACAAGATTCAGCAGGAGTTTCCTGAAGTCGACACTCGGCTCGTTCATATCGACGCTCTGTCTGCCTTTTTTGTCACTCAACCGGATACCTTTGATGTGGTGGTGGCCTCCAACTTATTCGGAGATATCTTGACCGATTTGGGGGCGGCTCTGGTGGGTGGAATGGGCATCGCTCCATCGGCCAACATCCACCCGGAGAAAAAATATCCGTCCATGTTTGAGCCTGTTCACGGTTCAGCTCCAGACATTGCCGGCAAAGGCATCGCCAATCCCGTAGCCGCCATTTGGTGTGCTTCCATGATGTTGGAGCATCTCGGGGAGACTGCTGCGGCAGCAGCGATCCTGGATGCGCTCCAAGACGTTTTGGAAGAGGGTCAACAAGTGACGCCAGATCTCGGCGGAGGCGCACGGACGGAAGAAATGGGAGATGCGGTGTGCGACAAACTGAAGGAAAAGTTGGGCTGATCCCATCGGATCGATACCGTAAATAAATTAAGCAAACAATAAAGTTGCGGGTTGGCGTCTGTGTTTCGCAGAC
>CAUGKZ010000201.1 GCA_959600065.1 uncultured Kroppenstedtia sp.
TGAGGAAGAGGAAGAAGATGACGAGACGGCGGAGCAGGAGGTTTATCCCTTTCGCTACGAAGAGGATGGGGACAACATTAACCTGATTCCGATTGAAGACGAGAGCGAGTGGGACATGGTCGAAGAAGTTTTGCACACGTTGGAGACGGAACTGAATCAAGACGGATGATGGGTGATCCTTTTGGAAACACAGAGTGAAAAAATGGCTCGAAAACTGAATACCCTCGAAAACGAATGGGGACAGGAATTGACTCTTGTAGATGAAGAGGGAGTCAACCAGGACTCCCGTTATCGGATTTTGCGGGAATTGGAAGTGGATGGACAGCATTATGCGGTATTAAGCGCTTTCGAAGAACGAACTCCAGATGCCTTTATCTTTCGGGTCAGCCAAAAAGACGGGGGACCGCGCCTGGAGCATGTAGATGATGAGGATGAATGGGACCATGTGACGGATGCACTAGACGAAATGCTCTATTTAGGCGATTGATGTCGAATGACGGGGGATTCCCCGTTTTTTTTTATGGGACATGTGATAACATTAGGAGGGCAAAATAGTAGAAGGGGTACCCATGAATGAAATGGCTGATGCGTATTATTTATACTTTAATCCTTTTTTCCGCATGGTCTTTTCTGGCTTATCTTTATGTGGATTATTCCCTCGGTTCTCCCAAGCGGTCCGAGCCTGTCCAATTGGAAATCGGATCCGGGACTTCTACGACGGCAATCGGCCGGATGTTAAAGGAACAGGGTTTGATCCGAAACGATTGGTTTTTCAGTACATATGCGTGGCTGACAGGTAAATCCAAAGGGTTGCAAGCGGGGGTTTACCAGATCCCCCCTGAGGTGGATGTCAACGGAATTTTTGATATCATCACCAATGGACGCCAAAAAACAGTCGCGGTCACCATTCCAGAAGGTTACACAATCGAGCAGATTGGCGAAAAGCTGGAACAAAAAACTAAATTTTCCAAAGAAGAGTTTATCCAGGCGGTGGAAGAAGGAGAATTTAACCAAGATTTTCTCCAGAAAGTTCCCAAGGATTCCCAACGACGCTATCGATTAGAAGGATATCTTTATCCCAGCACTTACAACATCCCCAAAACCGCCAAACCAGAGGACGTGGTGCAAATGATGCTGGGCCAATTCAACAATAAGATGAAGGAACACGGGGTGATGGAACAACTGCAGAATAAAAACCTGACCTTGGACAAATGGGTGACGATCGCTTCGATTGTGGAACGGGAAGGACAAGCCAAACAGGAATTCCCGAAAATTGCAGGCGTGATTTATAATCGCCTAAACAAAAATATGCGGCTTCAGGTGGATGCCACAATCCAATATGCCCGTGGTTCCCAAAAGGCTCGCCTTTCTTACGATGATCTGAAACTGGACAGTGTTTATAACACCTATAAGATTGAGGGTCTCCCTCCAGGAGCCATCTCCAATCCGGGTGAAAAAGCGCTTCTCGCTGCCCTGAATCCAGACAAACACGCGTACCTTTATTATGTGACCAAAAAGGATGGTACGGGAGAACATTATTTTGCCGAAACCTTTGAACAGCATCAACGCTATATTAAACAAAGCAAACAGACGCAAAACAGCTCAAACTAAGTGAAAAATAAAATAGTTACAGGGAGAAATGGTTTTTTCTACTTTTGTATCAAAGGGATGGGAGTCCCAAGGACTCCAACGGTCTGGATGGGGGAGGGGCCCGTGATCGACTTTCTCGTTCATTGGGCCGATTGTTCAGATAGTGAGGTTATGGTAAGGTAAGGGCGAAAACACATCAGGAGAGGAAGCAACCCCCATGAAATGGTTAGTGCGTCTATTCTTTACCTTCCTGATGGTGGGGTTATTTTCCGCCTTGGGATATTGGTATGTGGAGCATAGCTTGTCTCCCACCTCCGTGAAGCGAGTGGTAGAGGTGGAAGTGAAGTCCGGTGACTCGATTGTCGATGTGGGCCGGGAATTGGAACGACAAGAATTGATCAAGAATGACTTCCTATTTGTCGCATATGCTTTTCTCCAAGGAAGAACGAAGGATCTGAAGGCCGGGGTGTATGAAGTTCCTCCAGATTCGGGAACTCCAGAACTCTTAAATATTTTTACTGACGGCTCACAAAATGTGATGCGCCTGACCGTTCCTGAAGGATTTACGGCGGAGAAGATCGCCGCCAAGTTGGATAAAAAGGGACTGGACGGGGAGGGATTTCTCAAGGCCGTAAACCGTAAAGAGAATTATCCCGACTCTTTTGTAAAGGATATTCCCACGGATCCGAAGCGGCGTTATCAGCTGGAGGGGTATCTGTATCCCACCACTTACAACCTGCCTAAAGGAGCTGACTCCAAGCATCTGGTGCAGAAAATGCTTCAACAGTTTGAGCGGAATATGGAGCGGGAAGGGATTCAGTCGAAGCTGAAAGAGAAAAACCTAACGATGGAAGAGTGGGTAACCATTGCCTCCATCATCGAACGGGAAGGAAGAGTGGAGGAAGAGTTCCCCCGGATTGCCGGGGTGATCTACAATCGCTTGAAAGTGAACAAAAAATTGCAGGTGGACGCTACAGTCCAGTATGCTTTGGGCGAGCAGAAAGCTCGGTTGCTGTACAAGGACCTGAAAGTCAAAAGTCCGTATAATACCTACCAGATCAAAGGATTGCCACCGGGACCCATCTCCAACCCAGGACCCAAAGCGCTCCGTGCCGCATTGGAACCGGAAGAACATTCCTATTCCTATTATGTAACACGCAAGGATGGCTCCGGTCTTCATTATTTTTCTCGTACGGAAAAGGAACATTTGCAGAACATCGAGCGAAGTAAAAAAGAAGCCACTCAAGGGGAACAACCCCAATGAGCCCAAACCCCGCCGATTCCGAAAGGCGGGGTTTTTACTTAGGGGGTAGTGTCCTTCCGACTCTCTCGCTCTCCTCAAATCCGTCTTCAATTTACGGTATACACGACGGAAGAGTTGCCCAAGCTGGATGTTGGAAGGGGCGGATGGTGATGCGAAGTGGAGCAGGAGAATCGAAGCGATGGAAAGCCTGGCTGATTTCAGGAGCGTTGACTCTGGCCTTTTCCGGAATTCTATTACGACTCTACTGGATTCAGATGGTGGCGGTGCATTCATTTTCAGGAGAAGAGGCGGACTTGATCGCCCAGGCGGAAGCTCAACAGAGTCGGATGTATGTGGCGGATAGCGGCCGGGGGCCGATCTTGGATCGCCAGGGAAAATCTTTGACCGGAGAGAAAGCTTGGAGATTGGTTGTCTTTCCACTGTCAGAGAGCCAATGGAGCGCCTATACAGACCCGTTAAAGCAGGTGGCAGATCTCATCGGATATTCTTTTAGTGAATTTCGGGAACAGGTGGAGAATCTAGACCAACCTCGTGCCCTTCCCGACAAGAAAGGAGAGGGGCCAACTCTTACCGAAGAACAGGCCCAAGCGATCCGACAGCTGGATATTCCGGGAGTTTACGCCCTTCAGGGGGATCATCGCTATGATGGAGGGCGATTGGCTCAACAGCTGATCGGCCGGGTGGAACGGAATCCCTTTCTGGTGCGGGAGAAGTATCCTGAGGAATGGGACGCTGGGTACTATTCGTCCCATTCCCGGATCGGGGTGACCGGCTTGGAAGCTGCGTTTGAGCCTTTTTTGCGCGGAGGGGCGCAACAGTGGCTTACCTACACCACTGACGGCCGGGGGCAACCCTTAAACGGCCTCAATATGACGACGGCGGAAAGCGGGGATGCGATTCCCTATCGTATTCAATCCACCATGGATCGAAGAGCTCAGCAGGTGGCGGAAAAGGCTCTGGATGAAGCGGGGGTAACGGATGGAGCTGTGGTTGTGCAGGAGATCTCCACCGGAGATGTTCTAGCAATGGCTAGCAAACCGGACATGGATACTGCTCGCAAAGGGGAGAACCCCTGGGACAACCGGGCACTGATGGAGACGACGCCAGGCTCCATCTTCAAGACCGTCGTTGCAGTGGCGGCTCTGGACAGCGGCAAAGTGAAACCTACCGAAACATTTACCTGCAAAGGGCATCTCGGCCGCTACGGGATGAAGGATTCCAAGGAAGGAGGACACGGACGCCAAACCTTATCCCAAGCCTACGCCAATTCCTGTAATGTCGTTTTCTCCAAGGTGGCGGAACGGCTGGGAGGGAAAATGATTGAGGAGTATGCCCGTCGCATGGGATTGGGGCAACGGATTCTCTGGTCTGGAAAAGTGTTCAAGGAAGATGGCTTTCGTCAGTTGAGCGGAGAACAGACCGGGATGATTTTCTCCGAGAAGACTGCCCATAAAGATCTCGGGGCCGTGGTGCAGACCGCCATCGGGCAGCGGGATGTGCGAATGACCCCCCTTCAGGCGACCAATATGGTGACGACCTTGTTTCATGAGGGGAAAACAATGAACCCGCGGGTGGTGCGTGAGATTCAATATCATGACGGGAAACCCTACTTTCGTTTCTCCCTCCATGCACTCAAAACGGATCGCAAAATCTCTCCCGAAGCACTCCGAGCCGTGCGGGAGATGATGCGGGGAACTGTCCTTCAGGGAACC
>CAUGKZ010000202.1 GCA_959600065.1 uncultured Kroppenstedtia sp.
GTGGTCGTGTCCGGTTCTTTTCCAATTCAAGTTTGACAAAGGGATGGGATTCTTGTGTTAAAAAAATAGGTTGGCTGAAATAACAAAACAGAGGAAGCCGATGGTCTTTTCAAATGGTTGCCGTCAGAAAAGGCGAGAAGTTCGCCATTTCAAGGCGGAGGTTCGCGTTTTAGTCGTTGTCGGTCTTTCGCATTCTGTGTCATAATAGGTCTAGGGTACACATCGGATGAGCCATACCGGAACCCCGTGATATAAAAGGAACGTTACTGCACCCAGCGGAAGTCTCCCGCGGTGCCTACTTAGTGAAAAAATTTATGCACTTTTAATTGGGAGGAACGATCTATGAAATCCACGGGTAATGTGGAGGGTCGGTATTATGAGCGCTATCAGGTGGAAGACGTCCTGACGTTCTTCTCCGGTCAACTGATCTCGGCCAAATCGGCGGACGGGATGCAGGTTCTACTCCAGGAGATTTCTCTTAAGGAGCCATTACCCCCAGGTGTGGAAAAAACGTTGACCAACCTGGAAAATGAGCATTTGGCACCGATTTTGGATGTCATTGAGGAACCGGATCGGATTGTCCTAGTCCATCCTCCGTTGACCGGTGAACCACTTTCACTGATGATTCGGCCGCGGCAGGGGATGGAGCCGGCTCAGGCCCTTTCAGTCTATCGTCAATTGTTGCGGACCACAGTTCGGTTGTCCAAGCTTTCGATCCCCCTTTATACAACATTGGATCCACGGAATATCATTATGGAGGGATCGGAACTCTTTGTGCTGTTTGTCAGTTTTGAAAAGATGACCAAAATGGAAGACGATGTGAAATGGCGTTTTCTTCTTCATTTTTTGCTTACGGGCTTCCGACTGGATAGATGGCCTGAAGATCCCGAATCGGAACGCAGTATCCGGGAACTCCCCAAACCGATGAAGGATCTGGTGTTGAAGGCGATGGATCCGGAACAATCCATGGAACAGGTATTGGAGGCGGCGGAAAAAACAGTTCCCCCGAAAACGGAAAAGGAAACTTCCAAAAAAGGAATCTCTTCTACCCGCAAGTGGATCTATCCGGGAATTGCTATGGTTTTGCTGGTGGCAGGTGTGGTCGCAGGCAACCAGTACATACTTAATAACCAGGGGGCCGCAGCGGATCAAGAGGACAAGGAGAAACAATTAAGCATCAAAGGAAAAGGTACATACTCAAATGTCTCCTTCGCGAAGGATCAAGCGACTACAAAGGCTCTACCCCCCTCTATAGATACTTCATTCCGATTGACTGGCGAGTTTTCCCAAAAGGAGAACAAGCCTTTTTCCCTGTCGGTGGTTTCCGAGAATGTGGAGTCGGATTTCGGCGTTCGCATTAGCGGGAAGGGAAGGGTCCATCTGTTTCAGTATGTAAATGGAGAGACTTTTAAATTGGCGGATTCGGGAGACAGTTTCTCGATTCAACCCGACAAAAAGTATCAACTGGAAGTGATCTATCTACCAGGCCAACCTTTCCGGATCTCCCTCTCGGAAAAGGGAAGTTCCTCAAAGTGGGTGGCAGTGGGGCAAGTACCGGTGGATTCCGTGTTCAAGGTAGAGATGAAGGGGATGAAAGGGACTCAGTTTGCAAATCCCGAAATCGCCCAGATCGATTCAGAACCTAAGTCTTTGGCCGGTTGGATGGAAGGGCAGCCCTGGGTGTTAGTCGACGGCGACGGAATATTACATCCGGATCGCTTTGAAGTGGGGTCCAATGCACGAGTTCATATGGATCAAGAACAGTCTTCTTTTTCTTTCAAGCGTGGGGAGGACTTTGACGGGGACCCGCTTCGGTTGGAGTTGGAGAGTGTGACTGGGGAGCATTATACACTTTCCTGGATGAAAAACGGGCTGATTGAATTATCTCGAGTCGGCTATGAAACGGAAAAGCTGGGAGCCAGCTATCTGGGTACAAAGTGGGATCCCACAAAAGACTCCGGAGTCGCTATCACCAGTGATTCTAGTGAGTTTTCTATTGAGTTGACTCATCAGGATGTGAAGCGGAAGATTGAGACGCATCCGGACAAACCGGTCTCCCTCCGGAAGATCTCCATCGTGACTCAATCAGAAATCACTTTGATGAAGGAGAAATCTGATTCTCCGGAAACTGGCATTCATAGTTGAATCATCTCATAAATGTGAAAAACGCCCGATCCTGTGATCAGGGCGTTCTTTTATGGGGGAAAATAAGATCAGCTGGAGATTCGCTTTTCAAAAGCAGTTTGCAATTGGCGGGTCACTTCTCCGGGCAATCCGGAGCCCACTTTGCGGCTATCGATCGATACGACTGGGGTGACCTCCAAGGTGGTCGAGGAGAGAAACACCTCGTCGGCACGGAAGAGTTCTTCTGCGGAAAAAGTTTTCTCCCTTACGGGAATTCCTAATTCCTGGGCCAATTCGATAATGACATCCCGGGTGATTCCGCGGAGGATGAAGTGGTCGGCAGGATGGGTGATGAGCTGACCGTTGTTGACGATGAAAACATTGGTGGAGCTACCTTCTGTCACCTGGCCATCTCGGTGCAGAATGGCTTCCTGACAACCATGATCCACCGCTTTTTGTTTGGCGAGGACAGCTCCCAGCAGATTGAGGGACTTGATATCACAGCGAAGCCAGCGCAGATCCGGTTCCGTAATCGCGCGCACACCTTGTTGGAGGCTTTGCAGGGGGCGGGTGACTACTTGGGTATAGGCGACTAGCCTGGGATACACTTTTTCAGGGAAGGGGTGGTTCCGAGGGGCGGTTCCGCGGCTCACTTGCAAATAGATGGTTCCTTCCTGGAGACGATTTTGACTGACCAATTCTTCCAGCAGAGTGTCTAGACGTTCCAGGGGAAAAGGGAGAGAAAGTCCAATTTCATTGGCGCTTTTCAGCAGACGGCTCAGGTGTTGATCCTTGCAGAACATTTTTCCGCCGTAAACCCGAATCACTTCATAGACGCCGTCCCCAAACTGATATCCCCGATCTTCGATGTCCACGTGGGCTCGATCTCGAGAGATGAACTGTTCGTCAAACAGAATAACCATGTTATCTTCCTCCCATGTATTTGCACAAGTTAGAATTAGTGTGACTGATCGGCGGCAAATTGACAAGCAGTACTTTCTTAAAATCGGAAAAGGCAAACCTGAATAAAGGGGCTGAGGAATCAAGAGACCCGTGGTGTCCACTCGATCTTCAACCGACGGGCCTTATCGATGAAATTCAGATTTTATTCTATATATAGTAGTGGTATAATGTAGTCAAGTCTACATATTGCGATTTTCATCGTAGCTGAATACATCCAGTCAGTCGCAAAAGAGGGGGAGATGAGTTTTGAAGATCCAACGGTATTTTACTCGCAAGGGCGATGATCCCTTCAATAGCGTCGAGTATGTGAAACGGGATTGCCGCATCACCAATCCTGACGGATCGGTTGTTTTTGAAATGAAAGGGGCGGAAGTTCCGAAACAGTGGTCCCAAGTGGCCGCAGATATCATGATTTCAAAGTATTTCCGGAAGGCGGGGGTTCCCCAGACTGATGAAAATGGGACTCCGCTCATAGATGAAAACGGGAAGCCGGTCACCGGCCCGGAACGAAGTGTTCGCCAGGTGATTCACCGGCTCGCCGGTTGCTGGCGTGAGTGGGGTGAAAATAACGGGTATTTTGATACAAAAGAGGATGCCAAGGCTTTCTACGATGAGTTGGTTTATATGTTACTCCATCAGATGGCAGCCCCTAACTCCCCCCAGTGGTTCAACACCGGGCTGGCTTTTGCCTACGGGATCACTGGTAAAGCCCAAGGGCACTACTATGTGGATCCGGAGACGGAGGAGTTGCGTCGGGGAGAAGATGCTTACAGCCGTCCCCAACCCCATGCCTGCTTTATCCAGTCGGTGGACGATGATTTGGTGAACGAAGGCGGGATTATGGATCTCTGGGTGCGGGAAGCCCGTCTCTTTAAATACGGCAGTGGGACAGGCACTAATTTTTCCAATATCCGTGGGAAAGGAGAACCTCTCTCCGGGGGAGGGACGTCTTCGGGACTGCTCTCTTTCCTGAAGATCGGCGATCGGGCTGCCGGTGCTATCAAGTCCGGAGGAACGACTCGTCGGGCTGCGAAGATGGTCACCTTGGATCTGGATCATCCCGATGTGGAAGAATTTATCAACTGGAAGGCCAATGAAGAGAAAAAAGTGCGGACGCTGATCGAAGCAGGCTATGATCCATCCTTTAATGGAGAAGCCTACGAGACGATCTCTGGGCAAAATTCCAACAACTCCGTCCGGGTTCCCAATGAATTTTTCCGGGTGCTAGATGAGGAGGGAGGATGGGATCTGATTCGCCGGACGGATGGGGAAGTGAGCAAGACCGTGCCAGCCAAAGATCTCTGGAAACAAATCTCAGAGGCGGCCTGGGAGTGCGCGGATCCCGGTCTTCAATATGACGGGACGATCAATGAATGGCACACCTCACCTGCTGGCATGGATGGTCAACTGGGGGCCCGCCACAACCGGATCAATGGCTCCAACCCTTGCAGTGAGTATATGGTC
>CAUGKZ010000203.1 GCA_959600065.1 uncultured Kroppenstedtia sp.
GGGGATGCTATGGAGAGTAGTTGTGATTGATGGCCCCGATGGACTCATCGAGCTGATCAACCCTGAGATTCAAGAATTGCAAGGTGAACAAGTCGGTCCAGAAGCTTGCTTGTCTTATCCCGGATATACGGGAATTGTAAAACGGGCCAAGTATGCGAAAGTGAAAACCCTGAACCGACAAGGGGAAACCCAGTTTCTCGAAGGGGAGAATCACTTGGCCAGGTGTTTCCAACACGAAATCGATCACCTAAACGGAGTGCTCTTCATCGATCATATCCAAGGCACCCATCTCTACCATGATCCCACCCAACAACGGGTTCCTCTGCTCGATGCCCTGCGTCTGGCAGGGCGACGGCCACAGTGAAAGTCCGTATGTAGGACCTCAGAGCTGTTGATTAACCATAAAGAGGTTGGTGGGAACGCTCGGCGGAAAATGTGATGAAGGCCGCCGATCTGCTGGGAAAGGAGATTGTGATTGTCGATGGGATCAACGTTTATGGACGTCAAGTCGCGAAAGGGGATGAAAACCACCCTAAAGTTCCGCATACGAACAAGGGGAGAATCCGGGTGCGGTTGCCGGATTGCTGGACCTCACAAAACTCTTATTTGCAACCTACATTAAAGAGGATGGCTGCTCATAAAACCTCCGTTTTTATCGGAAACTTAAGAACTCCGCGGGAATATGTTTATTTACCGGATGCAGCCAAGATGATTGTGAATATAGCAGAAAGAGATGACGCTTATGGGGAGAACCGGAATATACCCGGATCAGGATTGATCTCAGGGAAAAAATTATAGAAATGGTTCGTGAGATCCCGGAAATCGTAAGCCGGTCATACCTTTACACAAAAATGTGATTCGATGCATCGGCTGGTTTGATCCGATGATGAGAGAAATTGTTGAAATGATGTACCTTACTGAAGAAGGATTTGTTCTGAGTGGGGAAAAATATGAGAAACGGATCGGCCCCATTCCAGCAACTCCCTTTAGAAAAGGGCTACAAGAAACATTGCAAATTCTAATGCATGATAAAGATGTGCAACCCCGATAGCCCGGATGCCAGATGAAAACGAATGAGGATGGTAATCGGGTTGTTGTCAAACGTTTTCCTTCACTTCTTTTCCTTTTGTCCTCAAATCGATGGAATCGGCGCTCATTTCCCTCTATACTGGGGATGAGAGAACATTCGATCGGTAGAGGTGCTTGACATGGAACAACAACCGGGCCTGGATCTCTTTGCAGGGGAAGGGTATCTCAAGGGCTCTTTGGTGCAAGAAATCTTTTACAACGAGGAAAATCAATATGGCGTGTTTACATTGCGGGTGACAGAATCCTCCGAACCTCTGGATCAGGAGGAAGTGGTGGTAGTGGGGAATATGGTGCTGCCCCATCCTGAGGAGATGGTAGTGGTCTATGGGGAGTGGAAGGAGCATCCCAAGTATGGCCGCCAGTACCGGATTCGCCACATGAAAAAGGAACTTCCCCAGACCCGGGAGGCTGTCGCCAAATATTTGTCCAGCGGTCTCTTTCCCGGTGTAGGAAAGAAGACCGCTGAGAAGATTGTGGATTTTCTGGGGCCTGGCGTGCTGGCCCAAGCGGCTGCGGATCCCGGAATCCTGAAAAGGGTGCCGGGTATCACGGAATCACGGGCCAACACGATTGCTGACGGTCTCAAGGAGCATCAATCTCTGGAACAGGCGTTGGTTCAGCTGTATCAGTTTGGATTGGGACCGGCCATCGCCCTCAGGGTGGTACAAACCTACAAGGAAGCCACGCTGGAGACCATCCGCCAAAATCCATATCGCCTCGTCGAAGAGGTGGAGGGGATCGGCTTTCGTCGGGCAGATGAGATTGCACAGAAGAGCGGGTTGGCACCGGACTCGCCGGAACGGTTCCAAGCGGCGGCCCTGTTTGCCCTTCGGGAGGCTTCTCTCTCCCGGGGGCATGTCTATGTGACGGAGGAGCAGTTAGCTCGTGAGCTCAACTTATTGTTGACTCCCCAGGGGGAGGAGTTGTTTCCCGCGCCGGAACGAGAGAAGTACCTGAAGCTGATGGATGAAGAAGAGCGGATTGTCGATGATCACGGGAAATATTATCTGCCTTCCCTCTTCTATGCGGAACACGGAGCGGCGATCCGAGTGCGGGATTGGCTGGAACGCAAAGTGGAGCCCACACCTGTGCGGGAATTGTTTGAGGCAGTAGGTGAAGTGGAGGAGGAGTTAAAAGTCTCCTATGCGGAGCGGCAACGGGAAGCGATGACGACAGCCATCGATTCTCCAGTGATGATTTTGACCGGGGGCCCTGGAACGGGGAAAACCACGGTGATCCGCGGAATATGCCACCTTTTTGCCAAGCTGAACGAGTGCTCTTTGGATCCCGCAGATTATGAGACATCCGGCAAGCCTTATCCGATTCGACTGGCGGCTCCCACGGGTCGAGCGGCTAAACGGATGTCGGAGGCGACGGGTCTGCCAGCGATGACGATCCATCGGTTGCTCGGCTGGAAGGGGGATTTTTTCGAACGGGATGGGGACCACCCTATTGAAGGATCGCTACTGATTGTGGACGAGGTGTCTATGTTGGATATCTGGTTGGCCAATCAGCTGTTCCGGGCCGTGCCTCGGGGGATGCAGGTGATTCTGGTGGGAGACGACGACCAGCTCCCTTCTGTAGGGCCGGGGCGGGTGTTGCAGGATTTGCTCCAGGTGGAGGCGATTCCCCGAGTGGAACTGTCGGAGATTTATCGGCAGGAGGAAGGTTCCTCCATCATCGGGTTGGCCCACGCTTTGAAAAAAGGGGAAGTGCCTGATAATTTGATGGAACGGATGCCGGATCGCCGTTTTTTTCCCTGCAAGCGGAATCAAGCGGTAGATGTGATCCTGCAGACCTACCAACAGGCGCTGCATAAAGGGTACACTCTGTTTGATGTACAGGTACTGGCCCCTCTGTACAAAGGTCCGGTGGGAGTGAACCGGATCAACGAAGAGATCCGCCAGGCGGTCAACCCGGCCAAGCCCGGTCGCAAAGAGATCAGCTGGGGGGAGTCGGTCTTTCGGCATGGGGATAAAGTTCTGCAATTGATGAATCATCCGGAGCATCCGGTTTACAACGGGGATATGGGTTTGATCACGGCGATGGATGAGAAGGCGGCGAAGGACGATCCAGTGTTGTGGGTGCAGTTTGACCGACAGGAGGTCCCTTATAAACGGAGTCAATTGAATCAACTCGCCCTGGCCTATGCCTGTTCGGTGCACAAGGCTCAGGGGTCGGAGTTTGCCATCGTGATCTTCCCCTTGTTAAAGGCATACCGGCGCATGTTGAAACGGAACTTGATTTACACTGGGATCACACGCAGCAAATCTTACCTGATTTTATGTGGTGAGCAAGAAGCCATGGATGAAGGCGTGAGACAAGGGGAGCGGGAAGAGCGAAACAGCCAGCTGGCCGATCTACTCAAACAGGAATGGTAAGGATCCCCCAGCATGGGGACCGGTTAGGGCTCCATACTAAGAGAAGCGGAAGGAGTGAGGTTCCTTGCGCAAATCTCAAGATGTCATCGGTCTTCCGGTCATTCATGTAGGAACGGGCAAACGATTGGGGCAAGTTCAGGATCTGCTGTTTGACGAGAACCAGCGGATGGTCGGACTGTTGTTGGAAAACGGGGGATGGATCCGAAAAGGGAGGTATCTCCCTTTCACAGGAATTACCTCTTTGGGAGCCGACGCAGTGATTGTGGACAGCGATGCTGAGATCCGCTCGCTGGAAGAAGGAGAGAGGGGCTGGTTCGGCCTGCTCACCGGACAGCGTAAGCTGAAAGGGCGTTCGGTGGTAATGTCCAACGGGCGTGAACTGGGAATGGTGGAGGATGTCTACTTCATGGAAAATATGGGAATCCTGATGGGGTATGAGTTGTCCGATGGATTCATCCGCGATCTTCGGGAAGGGCGGAAAGTGTTTCACCCTGATTCCCCCCTGACTTGGGGAGAGGACGTGTTGATCGCATCCATGGAGGGACAACTTTCTCAGGATCTATGAGAAGGTAGGGATTCCCGATGCTTCGCTGTCCCAATTGTCGATCCCATAATTTGGGGAAAATCGGATCTAACCAGCTATACTGCTGGGAGTGTTTTATCGAACTGTCGGTAGCCGACGGGAAGATCATTTCTGTTCATCAAGTGGAGGAAGACGGCACATTAAGTTCTTTAAACGATTTGTTTCTGGATCGGAACCAGGATTTCATTTCCATGTAACCAGGAAGGGGATTGTTATGAAACGCTCGATCCTGTTCATCGGTTCAGCTGCAGCCATGTTGTTCCGTCGCTCCCGTCAAAACCGCTCGCGCACTGTACTCGATCAGATGATGAACAACATCCGGCGGGGGGCTCCCCGATGGATGCGTAACCTGAAGCTGAGTACGGCAATGGCTGGGATTGTCTCTCGGACCATAGGCAACAAAATGATGCGCCGTTTCGTCCGCTAACCCATTCCTTTGCCCCATACGGTGGATACCAGATACCCCTTCTGTAGCTTTGAATGAAGGCAGC
>CAUGKZ010000204.1 GCA_959600065.1 uncultured Kroppenstedtia sp.
CCATGGCCACAGCACTGATTTCCGCGCTGACAGGGATCCCCATTTCCCGGGAGATCGGGATGACCGGTGAGATCACCCTGCGGGGACGTGTCTTACCGAACGGGGGACTGAAGGAGAAATCTCTGGCTGCTCACCGAGCGGGTTTGACCCGGATTCTGATTCCCCAAGAGAACGAAAAGGATTTGGACGAGATCCCTAAGAGTGTGAGTCAAGATTTAAAAATCACCCCGGTCAGCCATATGGATGAAGTGTTGAAACTGGCATTGGTGAGGGACCTCCATGAAAGTGACTGAGTCGGAGTTTGTCATCAGCGCCGTCGGACCTGCTCAATATCCTATGGACGCCCTGCCGGAAATTGCTCTGGCTGGGCGTTCCAACGTGGGAAAATCCTCGTTGATCAACCGCTTGATTCATCGAAAAAATTTGGCTCGGACCAGTTCCAAACCGGGAAAGACCCAGACCATCAATTTCTATCGGATCAACGGGGCCTTGTTCTTTGCGGATATGCCCGGCTACGGATTTGCAAAGGTTCCCAAATCGGTCAAAGTGGCTTGGGGCCGCATGATTGAGGGTTACCTCAGCAAACGGGATGAACTTCGTGGTGTGATCCAGGTGATCGATGTGCGCCATCCACCTACCCCAGATGACATTGCGATGTACGAATGGCTGAAATATTACCGGATCCCGACGGTGATCGTGGCCACCAAGGCAGATAAAATTCCCCGTGGCCGCTGGCAGAAACACTTGAAACAGGTCCGGGAGGGTCTTCAGCTGGAGGCAGATGTCCCTCTGATTCTATTCTCTGCTCAGACCGGAAAGGGGAAAGAAGAGGTTTGGGCGGAAATACGAAAAAGAATACCAGAGCAGCATTCATCCTCCAACTAGAAGCATTGTGAAAAAGTCGTCATACCTACAGGACACCCGGTCACTATGCAGGAAAGGTTGGGTTTCAATAGAGCGTCTTTGACTCGTAAGAATCAGGCGTGTTGATTAGCCATATCTTAGGCAGGAAATCAGGTCGGGATGGGGGGACGGTGAAGAGCCTTTGCACCCATAGGGCACAAGTCTCGCCAGGGTCGCTTTCCGCTCCCGGGTCTCGCTATGCGCTCTTTGCAAGAGATCGTAGCCGTCCCCTCAAGCGATATTTTGTGAAAGGGCAACGGGAAAAGCGAAAGGGCCGTTTCGTTCCTATGCACTTTATGGTTCATCAACAGCCCTGCGTAAGAATAACGAAAAGGTCATGTGAAACCCATCCCGATCGTCCAAGACCGATGTAAATTACAAGGGAACCCATGAGGACAGGACTGAATAGATTACATATGACAGGATGATGAGCCGGAGCAGTAGACAGATACCTTTGGGAGAAAGGTTGGGGAACAGGATGGATCAGAAGATTCGCGTGGCGGTGCTCTTCGGGGGCAAATCCGGAGAACACGCAGTTTCACTTCAATCTGCCGCGTCGGTGATCCAGGCCATGGATCCAGAACAGATGGACGTTCTACCGGTGTGGATCAGCTCAGAGGGGAATTGGCAACCGGGAGCCTATGCTCTTCCCGCCTTGGAAGGGAAGATGGAACCCAAACTGCTGGAGGAATTGGGCCAGCGGACGAAAACTAAGGAACAGTTTCCTGTGACCACCTCCTTGCCGGCGTTGAAATGGGAGGAGATCGATGTGGTGTTTCCGGTTCTTCACGGTACTTTCGGTGAAGATGGGACCATTCAGGGAATGTTGGAACTCGCCGACATCCCTTATGTGGGCGCAGGTGTTCTCGCTTCCGCTGTCGGCATGGACAAGGTGTTGATGAAGAAAATCTTTGCCCAGGAAGGGCTTCCTCAGGGAGCTTTTACGTTCTGTTTGCGGAGGTCGATGGAACAGGGCATGGAGGCAGTCATCGCCAAAATCGAAGCCGAATTTCCCTATCCTTGCTTCGTCAAGCCAGCGAACCTGGGATCCAGTGTCGGTATTTCCAAAGCGAAAAACCGAGAGGAGTTGAAGGCAGCCCTTCAATTGGCGGCCCGTTATGATCGGAAAGTGATTGTGGAAGAGTTTGTTGATGCCCGAGAAGTGGAGGTAGCTGTTCTCGGAAATGATGAGCCAGTCGCTTCTGTACCCGATGAGATCGTCTCTTCCAACGATTTTTATGACTATCGTGCGAAATACATCGATGGTCGATCGGAGATGCGGATTCCTGCAGAACTGCCAGAGCCTGTGCAGGAAAAAATCCGCCAATTGGCATTGAAAGCCTATCAGAGCATCGATTGTAGCGGTCTAGCCCGAGTCGACTTCTTCATCAGAAATTCGGATTCGAAGGTTCTGATCAATGAGATCAATACCATGCCTGGTTTTACTCCTTTCAGCATGTATGCCAATCTGTGGAAGCATTCTGGCATCAGTTACAAAGAGTTGATTTCTAAATTGATCGATTTGGCTTTAGAGCGCCATGGAGAGAAAAAGAAATCGATCACCACCTTTGATGTGGAGTAAGGTGTTGAAATCCCCGTATGCAACGCGATACGGGGATTTTTAGCACGGAGAAGCAGTAAAAAATCGCCGGAGACCGACGGATTATTTCTTAAAGGCCATATAAGTACCCAATATCACTAAAATACCGGGCCAATAGCTGTTCAAAAATTGGGCGATCGGATGGAGTCCTGGGATTTCCGTCACACCTGGCCAGGCGAATAATCCGAGTAGCAACAGCAAAGCACCGATGGTGCCGTGGCTTCTGTTTTTTCTGAGCAGACCGCCGAAGATGAGAAGAGAGGCACCGATGATGGCCGGGAACATGCTCCAATGAGCAGGCCAATCTTTGATCTGCTTCATTCCCCAAGCGTGGACGCCCAAGCCCAATGCGATTCCACCCCAGATCATCCCATAGGAATGCCTGGGCTTGTGGCGAGAGAAGAAAATCATCAGCAAACCTGCTAATGCCAGAATCAATTCCCAGGAGAGAGTGTCGAGGGAGAGTTCGATTCCCTGTTCCCGAAGTAACAAAAATATGCCAGCAAGGACAATTAATAATCCGATGGTTTTTGTACGCATGTCGGCTCTCCTTTACGATCAATCAGTGTTTTTTTGTGTCCCGACAAAGAGGAGAACACCTCCAGACAAACTCCATCCGGTCATGGAACCATCTGGTGATATATAAAAATTGATTCAAATCTCATAGTATCACAGATTGAAATCCGGACAGACAAGAACTTTTCGAGGAGAATCCGGCTGTTTCCATGGTTCCTGTCTTAATAACTACGGTAAAATTATGTTAAGATTGAATAAGACATTTGAATGAGTTTTATTCTGACCAAAGAACTATTACGCAGGGCCGCTGATCCGGCCGATGGAGAAGCGGGGAAGGAGGTTGGGAAGAGTTCAAGTCGGATCCATAACTTCGGGCGTTCCTCTCTATGGCCGGATGTATCGATTTACATAAGCTTTCGCAAGAGTACAAAAAGATTGGCGGGTAGGATCTGTATGAAATGGCAGAATTGGTTAGAACGAACCAGTCGATGGGCAGTGGTGTTTTTTGCATGGTTTCTTTCTGTTTTCACGGTTTTGATGCAACCGTTGGATATCCAATGGAGTCCGCTGCACTTGATCGTGTTGGCTTCTCTATTGATGGTTACGGAATTTTTCCCGTTTCCGGGTCAGGAGGGAAGGATTACCGTTCACTTCCCGTTTCTGTTTACACTGACCTCCATGTTTTCTCCGGGATTGACAGGAGTGGTATATACAGCGATCGTCCTGACGGTGACCTTGATCAAAAAGCACTCCCTGTACCGGGCAGCTTTCCGGACCGGGTATACCATTCTGGGATTGTTCGGGATCCAATGGTTCCTGAATGAAGTGGGGACAAGCTGGATCGATCAAGGTGGGATGGCAATGCCGTTTCTGGCGATTGCGGGAAGTGTGCTGGTCTATGAAACGATCAGCAAAGGCGTTCGCGACGGCATCGAACTGATCCGCCCCCATCCGCGGCGGACACGGCTTTGGTGGGCCAATTGGCAATTGGAATCGGGAGCGGCTCTCTTATCTTTGATCTACTCTCTCGCAAACTATGGAATGTTCCATGGAGGGCGGGAGTCCGACCCCTTGGCATTTTTGTTTTTCTATGCGCCCCTGGCGGCTTTTGCCGTCCTGTCCAATGTCATTGTGCGGCTGGCGCGAAAAGAACAGAAATTGAAATTGCTGTTTGTTCTAGCCACAGAAATTAACCGGAATCTGGATCTGCGCAAAGTGATGGAAAAAACGATTCTGCCCTTATCCAAGGTGATTCCCTACCATCGTGGATTCTTTTATCTGTTGAAGAACGGCCGGCTTCATCCCGCGGTGACGGCGGGAGAGGTATCGGATCATCTGAAGAAGTGGCAACCTCCGTTGAATCAGGGGATCAGTGGATGGGTCGCGGCCCATGGGGTTCCCGCTCTGATCCACCATGCTGGACGAGATCCCAGATGTCTGGAGGATATGGAGGAGATGGATGAAGTCTGTTCGGTCCTCTCTGTCCCTCTCAA
>CAUGKZ010000205.1 GCA_959600065.1 uncultured Kroppenstedtia sp.
AAGATACAAGTGACTTCCCTCCTCATGGGTTTTCGGTTTGGTCACTTGAAAACTTCTCCATGATGGGGTGAAGTCCTTTTTCTATGCCTGAGGAGCCTTGCTGCTCAAGGGGTTTGAAATCTGCAAAAGGCTCATTTATATCGCACAAGGAAAAAAGCCGAATTTCTTTTTTTTTAAGGCGAGGATGCTTCAAACACTTGATATTCACCAGTTTTCTATATTACTATAGGTTTGTCCCTTCGGATGCCTCGGGAGACTGCATAAGTCGGAGGGGAACAGTGAAACATTGAAGTTAAACCAACCCATCCGGAGAGGAGGTGAGGGTTGTGAACAAGACAGAACTGATTTCTCAAGTTGCCGAAAAAACGAACATCACCAAGAAAGATGCGACTCAAGCCGTGGACGCCGTCCTCGACACGATCACGGAAGCATTGAAGACAGGGGAGAAGGTTCAACTGATCGGGTTTGGGAATTTTGAAGTGCGTGAACGTGCTGCGCGTAAAGGCCGCAACCCGCAGACCGGCAAGGAAATCGACATCCCCGCCAGCAAAGTGCCCGCATTTAAACCGGGTAAGGCGTTGAAGGACGATGTGAACCACTAAGCGTAAGGACGGGTACATACTCCTCACCCAAGGTGATCGAGGCGAAGCCACGGATCCGATACAAAGATGGGTGTGGAAGGGAAGCCTTTCCACGATTTGTGCCCACAGGCCCTTCGGGGCCTTTGTTTTTTATCTGTGGAAGAATCCAAGTCGTGAAGTTTCTGAGTGGACCCCGCGCTTTCAACTGAAGAAAGCAGCGCAAGAGGGAGGAGACACAGTCTATGGGAGTGGATCATGAAAAGATTCAGCAGGCAGTGAAGATGATCCTGGAAGCAGTAGGAGAAGATCCCGACCGCGAGGGTTTGAAGGAGACACCGGCACGGGTGGCCAGGATGTATGAAGAGATCTTTTCCGGAATGAGGGAAGATCCAGATGAGTATTTTTCCACGGTTTTCGGTGAAGACCATGAAGAACTGGTGTTGGTGAAGGATGTTCCCTTCTTTTCCTTATGTGAACATCATTTGATTCCTTTTTTTGGGAAAGCCCATGTCGGCTATATTCCCAAAAGCGGCCGGGTTACAGGTTTGAGCAAATTGGCCCGTGCTGTGGATACTGTGGCCCGTCGCCCTCAATTGCAGGAGCGGATCACTTATACTGTTGCGGATTCCCTGGAGAGAAGCCTCGAACCCCATGGAGTGATCGTAGTGGTGGAGGCGGAACATATGTGTATGACCATGCGAGGGATTAAAAAGCCCGGTTCCCGGACCGTAACTTCTGCTGTCAGGGGAATATTTGAAAAAAATTCTGCCGCTCGCGCCGAGGCTTTCAGTCTGATTGGATTTGGAAAATAAAATATTAAAAAACCCGACATAAACCCTTGACAGGTATTCCTCACGCAGATACAATAGGTATTGTCGCTTTGAGATGAACAAGCGACCACATCCGGGAATATGTCGGGCTATGGCGCAGCTTGGTAGCGCGCTTGCATGGGGCGCAAGAGGTCGTCGGTTCAAATCCGGCTAGCCCGACCAGAACCAAAAGGCTCTCCAAGCATGGAGGGTCTTTTCCGTTATGTTGGTCCATTTGAAAGGAGGATTTCCATGGCGGGACAAAGCGGAGATTTTTTTGTAGTCAAAGCGAAGGAAAGCGGAGTCAATGTGATCGGTCTGACCCGGGGAAAAGACACCCGTTTTCACCACTCTGAGAAGTTGGACAAGGGGGAAGTGATGGTGGCTCAGTTCACTGAACATACCTCAGCTGTCAAAGTCCGAGGCAAGGCCTTGGTGATCACCCCCTTTGGAACGGTGGATACAGAGGTGGAGGATTAGGGTGAGTCGATTTACCAAATTCTCTCTCCACAGTTTTTAACAAGTTTTTGGGACGGACCGATCTTCGTTTTCAACTGGAGGTACTATCTTTTCTTCTTAAACATCACCGGACTGTTACTGCGTTCTCATTTCTTCAGGCATGTTCTCCTCCTGCCACCATACAATGATGACAAACGGTGGAAGGAGGAAGCCTTTATTGAATGGTCTGGCCCGACGGCTGTTTGTATCGGTGTTTATTTCCTTGATGGCAGTGTCATTGTTATCGCTCTTACCCGCTTTAGAAGGAAAGGCTGGGAAAGGGGAAGGAGTTCCCGCTATCGGTTCGACCCAACCCCAGGTGCTCACAGAAGAGACCTTGGCAGATTTTCTTTCGGAACAACCGGAAGGCCTCCGTGTGATCCGTGCGGATCTGGAGGGGGGAGATCTTCAATTGCAATTGAAGAGAGCAGGTGCTTCCCGAGCATCTGTCTATCAGGGAATTCTCCACATGATTCGGGGTGCGCTGGTTCACACGAATAATGTGGAAGCAGTCACATTGTCTGTCCTTGAGAAGGACGAACCTTTGCTGACTGTATATGCGACCCGATCCGATTTGGCCACTGACCAGGAAATGAAAAGGGCGAAGGGATGGACGGCGGAGGAGTATCTGAGACGGATGTTTCGTTTGACAGGACCCTGGGGCGAATGAGTGTGAACCGCTTCAGCCGGAAAACTCCTTCCCTCTCGCCAGGTCGGTGAAACTTTGGTATTATTAGGCCATGGAGTCGGTAGTCAAGCAGGATGGGGTTGGATAGTTTCAGCAGGGGGGCGTGTCTTGATGACAGTATTGTTGAATGAATTGGATCGGATCGTTACGGAGATCGAAAGACAGACCCGCCATTCCTTCATGGACCGCCACGTCCGCCGCCCGGAAGTGCCGGTCTCTTTCGTGCGGGTTCTCCATTCCATGTTGCGCTCCCTTTCAATTTCCCAGGAACGGATCCGGTTGTACTGTGTCACTGCAACCCTGCTGCAGATGGGTTTGGATATCCACGAGACTGTGACTAATGCCCGGGAGACGGGAGCAGGGGAGACTCGGCACCGTCAACTGGCTGTACTGGCCGGGGACTATATGAGTAGCCTTTTCTACAAAAACTTAGCAGAACAGGGTGAAATCAATGGAGTCCATCGGCTGTCTCAAGCGATCTCAGACATTAACGAAGCCAAGATGGAACTTTATGGACTTGAGGGTCAATCCCAGGTTTCCTGGTCTGTTTTTATCCAGCCTGCGCGTAAGATCTGCGGGGGATTAGTGACGTACTTATCCCGTTTTTTTTATGATGATTCTCCGGAAAATCCCTGGGATCCACTGGCGGGCAATCTATTGCTGATGATCCTTTGGTCCTCCCCGCCCCGACCGGTCGCTGAATTGGGGATGCGGTTTTCAGAAGAGGCACTTCGCCCTTTATTCATGGAAACCTTGCAACAGGTCAGAGAGATTCGTCCCCTGGAAGTCCGACATGATCTGATCGATCTAATCCGGGAGTCGATTCCTAATTGGTGGATGGAGTCTTCGGTGATGGAGGGTTGAAACATTGAGTGGTGTGGATCATAGCCAGCATAAGCAAAACAAGTCGCAGTTTGTTCATCAGGTATTTGAGAGCATTGCCAAAGACTATGACCGGATGAATACCCTCCTCAGTTTTCGTCGTCATAAAAGCTGGAGAAAGTTTGCGATGAAAAAAATGAGGGTGAACCCTCATGAGACGGCAGTCGATGTTTGTTGTGGAACATGTGACTGGACGATTGCCTTGGCGGAAGCCTCCCAAGGAGGAAAGGTAGTTGGCCTGGACTTCAGCCAGAACATGCTCCAGGTGGGGGAGAGGAAAGTATCTGATCGTAACCTGAAGACGCAGGTGGAATTGCTTCACGGAGATGCGATGGATCTTCCCTTGGAAGATGGGCAGTTTGATCACGCCACCATTGGGTTTGCTTTGCGTAATGTTCCCGATTTCCGCCAAGTGATCCGGGAGATGGCACGGGTGGTGAAGCCAGGAGGGCAGGTGGTCTCCCTGGAGTTATCCAAACCGGCATGGCCTCCCTTTCGCTTTGTGTACTATTTTTATTTTCAACGGATTCTCCCGTTGTTGGGCAAACTGTTTGCCAACCGCTACGAACAATACAAATGGCTTCCTGAATCCCTTATGGAATTCCCTGATTATCGGGAGTTGGCGCAAATCATGGAGGAAGAGGGATGTTTTGAGCGGGTGGAGGTTTATCCGCTGACAGGAGGGATCGCTGCCTTGCACATCGGGAGGGTCAAATCTTGAGCTCTCCCCGGCTGTGCAAGGTTCTGGGCCGGAGAGCAAGTCTTTTTCAAACAGGGTGAATTGGAATGAAGCTAGCGGATATCTACAACAGCCTGAAACAAGATCTGCGGGAAGTCGAGCAGGAGCTGGAAAAGTCGATCCAGACGGATCATCGAGATTTGAACCAGTCAGCGGTCCACTTGTTGGAAGCCGGCGGCAAACGAATGCGACCGGTTTTCGTTTTGTTGTCAGGGAAATTTGGCGAATACGATGTGGACAAACTGAAACAAGTGGCGGTTCCTCTGGAATTGATTCATATGGCTACCCTGGTTCATGATGATGTGATT
>CAUGKZ010000206.1 GCA_959600065.1 uncultured Kroppenstedtia sp.
GAATGTTCATCTCCCCTGGCATGGATGTGAACGCCGCCAGCAAAGAAAAAGCCGCCCCCTATGTGGATGGACAAGTCATCGTCAAGTTCAAGGATAAAGGTGTAACCACCGCCGCTGAAACCAAAGCCCACAAACAGCTGAACGCTAAGGTAATCCAACGGAACGACCACCAAAAGACCGGCTATGAGCTGGTTAAGGTGAAAGGTTCCGTGGAAAAAGCCGTCAAAGACTACGAAAAAAATCCCCAAGTGGAGTATGCGGAACCCAACTACATCGTGAAAACCCAATGGACTCCCAATGACCCCTCTTTTAGTTCCCGACAGTATGGACCGCAGATTATGAAGGCGGAATCTGCTTGGGACGTCACCCGCGGCTCCAGCAGTGTAAAGATTGCCATCGTGGACACCGGGGTTCAGGCCAACCACCCCGACCTCTCCGGCAAAGTGATCAACGGATATGACTTTGTGGATGGGGATCGGAATCCCAATGATGCCAACGGCCACGGCACCCACTGCGCTGGGATCGCCGCCGCCTCCACCAACAACGGGATCGGAATCGCCGGGACGGCTCCCAATGCCTCCATCTACGCCGTTCGCGTATTGGATGCCTCCGGAAGCGGATCCCTGAATGATGTAGCTGATGGTGTCGTCCACGCTGCCGACAATGGCGCTAAGGTAATCAGCCTTAGCTTGGGAAGCACCGGTGCCAGTAGCACTCTGGAAGATGCTGTAAATTACGCCTGGGACAAAGGATCCGTGGTGGTCGCTGCTGCCGGTAACGCCGGCAACACCGTCAAAAACTACCCTGCCGCCTATTCCAACGCCATCGCCGTGGCCTCCACGGATCGCAACGACCGCAAATCTTCCTTCTCTACCTATGGCTCCTGGGTGGATGTAGCCGCTCCCGGATCGGACATCTATTCCACCTATCCGACCAACACCTACTCCTCCCTAAGTGGAACCTCGATGGCCACACCTCATGTCGCTGGAGTGGCAGGTTTGCTGGCTTCCCAGGGGAAGAGCAACAGCAGCATCCGGTCAGCCATCCAGGATTCCGCTGACAAAATCAGCGGAACAGGCAACTACTGGATTCACGGGCGGGTCAACGCCAACAATGCGGTTCGCAACTGATCACTAAAGGAAAAAGGAGGATCCCTTACCTGGGATCCTCTTTTTCCTCTTTATTCTTTTCATCACAAAGAAAACAACGCAGCCGGCCATCCTGGAGAATCACTCCGTTTAAAAATCCATCCAGACAATCCACCGGTCGGCCGCAATCGGTACAATTGCCAACTCGCTCCTGCATCCCGACCCCTCCCATCCCTTTTGGTTTATCCGTTTCGCCAATCGCTCCCGGGATTCCTCCCGAAGCAAGCCTTCATTGAAATGGCATTATCCCGGGGGAGCCGTCGGTTTCCTGGGAATCGGTGGATTCGGGGATTCGCTCACCCATCTTTCTGAATCGGCGACAGGCCTCATCCGTCTGTGCCGACCTGTCCCCTTCCAAAGAGACCGACCGCTCCTCATGGAGGAGCGGTCGGTTCATTATGATGGTGCTCTGGATGATAGGTCTTCACCGTAAATTCCGCAGCCCGGATAGGTAAGTGCAAAACCGTACCACCGGGTGAATAAGTGCTGGGGAACATCCTGCGGAGCTTCCGTGTCTTCATAATCGACTTCCAGGAATCCGTCCTCATCGACTGAAATCAGCACTGGGCGACCTTCCAAGGTATCCCGAAGCTCGCCTCCCGCCTGTTCAATAACGTCGATCGGATAGAAACGTTTCACCTGGGGAGTCATGATCCCCACTCCGCTTGTCATATCCGGCAAGCGGCGATCCCGTTGGATCATCGTCCCCTTGAATCCCGGCGGGTAAATCCCGAACCGGCCGAAAAAGTTCATCAGGGGCTGGAGTACGAACCGGCGGAACGGGGGTTGCTTTGACAGAGCCAGTTGCAGATCGGGCCATCGATCCAAGGCTTGTCTTGCAGTCATCTGCCCCAGGAGGAGCATCTCCATCTTCTCCCCCTGCAACGGGCCATGGACACATTCCCCAGTGATATGATCCCAATAGGAGCCGGTCTCCCGATCCATCAAAACTGCCAGACCGTTGTAAACACCGACACAGAAAAAATGATGCTCCTTGCCATCCATGAGAGGAACCATACTGGTTCCGGTGTGACAGATCGCTCAATAGTTGACAATGTAGGGCTTACCGGCCAGCTTTCCCTGAGCCACATGATGGTAAGTCATCTGGTACATCCAGAAGGAGATGCGTTCACCGCCCCGATTCACCACCAGCACCGTGTCCTCTTTTTTGATCTGCCCCCGGCCGACAGCATTTTTCAACGGTTCGGTGCCCTCGACCGGAAACGGCTGAAATTGTTGTTTCATAAGACGGGAGATATCAAAATCCCGCATCTCAAACCCTCCTTTCTCCCCTTGATGCAATCCCAATGTAGCACAAGACAGGCTCCTTGTAGAGACCAAACAGCACGACTTTTGAAAATAATCTCGTTTTATAAACCGATACCTTTCTTTTTTGAATAAAATGAAGAGGCCCACCATTACAGGGGAAGTTCAGGGGATCCGCTCCACTGAATCAGGCGGGGGGAAATCCGCCCAGGTCAAAGGTTCCAATCGAATTATCAGTTCCTCTCCTCTTCTTCCACTCCGAAGCCAGAATCCCGTAGATCCATGTATCGTCATAGGTGCTGTCTGCTAGGCGCTCCTCTTCCCTGAGGGTCCCTTCCTCGCGCATGCCGAGGTGTTCCATCACCCGACGGCTGCGGTCATTGCTTGCCGCACAGCGGGCTTCGATCCGGTGAAGCCCTCTCTCTTCCACCAGATAACCCAGCAGAACTCCGGCAGAAGCGGTTATAATCCCTTTCCCCTCAAAGTCTTGTCCCAACCAGTACCCGATCTCGGCGTGGCGGTTGAGCCGATCGATAGTATGGGCCCCCGTCACCCCGGCGATCTGTCCATCCACCCAGATCCCGAAATGGGCCTCCCGCCCCTCGGCCATCCCGCGAAGGGCCTCACGGATAAACTTCTTTGTATCCTCCGGCTCCCGCGTAGAATCCATCCAGGGAAACCAGGGACGGAGATATTCCCGGCTAGCGTCGATCAGACGAAACAGCGCTTCACCATGGTGCAGCCCCAACCAGCGGAGACTCACCTCATCCCTCACCCTCTGTGCAAACATCTTCTGCATCCCCCTCTCTACCCTCACTGACTAGGGCGAGAAACTCTTCCATATGATCTGGATGACAGGCAATCAAATAGGGTTCCGGATTCATCACGGTGAAGGGGTTTCCCTGGTAATCGACCACGGCGGCTCCCGCTTCTTTGGCCATCAGGAGACCCGCGTAGAGATCCTCCCCTTCGGAGTTGTACAGGATGATCCCGTCCAAATCCTCCCGGGCCAACATGCACCACAGAAGAGAAGGAGCCCACAGCCGCAGGACCCGTTTAAATTTTCGATCCATCAGTTGTCTCAAGATCTCGGCGGCGGGATCATTCCCCACTTGGTATCCCTGGATCCAGCCCACCGTCATCTTGGAAGAGGGAAGTCCCCCCTTCACATGAAGAGAAATGCCCTCGCATTGGGCTCTTTTTCCTTTTTCTGCTATGTACAATCGGTCCAGCTGAGAATCATGGATAACACCCAGCACAGGTTGGCGTCGGTATAGCAATGTGATACTCACCCCGTAGACGGGGAGCCCCATGGCATAGTTATTGGTCCCGTCCAGTGGATCCACATACCAGAGCCAATCGCTTTCACCACCAGTGATTCCCTGCTCCTCGCTCCTCACTTGATGATCCGGAAAATGTTGCCGGATCCGGTCCACGATAAGATGATCTGCTTCCAGATCCACATCCGTCACCCAATCCCCTCGGTCCCCCTTTTCTCGTCGGATCCATCCGCCGAAAAACCGTTCCCTGGCGAGGCTTCCCGCCGCCGCTGCTGCCTCCGCCGCAACTCTGCGGGCCATCCGAAGTGTATCCTGCAACGTCTCTCCCTCCCGTTCAAGAATGGTCTTCATTTTATCTTACCCCCTGTGGACGGACAACGATAAGAACTGAAAGTGTTGGATCCAGTTCGTTTTTGGCAAAACGAATTAAGATGGAAAACCCTTTGATATATAATGATCACAGAAAACCATCTTTTTTTTGTAAAAGGAGGAGTCTCTGATGACATCCGTTTCAGAAGCGATGAAAAATCGACACAGTATCCGCCATTATGTTCAGGAGCCCATTCCGCGGGCTGACCTGGAAGAGATCCTCCGCCTGACGAGTCTGGCTCCCAGCGCCTGGAACGTTCAGCCCTGGCGCTTTACCGTGGTGACCGACCCAGTTAAGAAAGCGCAGCTCCAAGCAGCAGCCAACAACCAAAAACAGGTGGGCCATGCCCCGGCAGTAATTGTGGTGGCCAGTGATATGGAGGACGTGCTTGCCAACCCCCGGGAGTTTGCACATCCTGAAATGACTGAGGAG
>CAUGKZ010000207.1 GCA_959600065.1 uncultured Kroppenstedtia sp.
CTACCCACCGATTCATTTTTTTGTAAATGCCCGGTTGACTCAAATCATATTTGGCACAGGTTTTTTCAATGATGTCCCCTTTCATTTTGATGTGAACATGGATCTCGGGGAGGCGTCCTTCCCGCTGTTTCACCTGGATCTTCCGACTCATTTCCTTGGCCCGGAACACGACTTTTAGATCACTTTTTTTTCCTCCGCAGGGAACGTTGACGGTCTCTCCCTTCTCTTTGTTCCGCAGACGCAACATCGGCTCGCTCTCTTCACGGGACAGGCGCCCCGCCATTTTCCCCTTATTAAAAACAGCCAACCCCTTCCATTCGATCAGCTGCGGACTGATTTCTATAAAATTCATCACTGGATGTTTGGCCGGACTGGACAAGTTGATCAGTGTCTTTCCAAAATCTTCGTCATTATACTTGCCTATCCGAACACCATTTTCCACCAACGTAACGATATATTCCATGGGGATCTGTTCCAGTTTGGGGTTGGCTTTCATGGCGTCTTTGGCCTTTCCCTTCACCACCAAAGACCACTGGTGACGCCGGACTTCCGGGTGTCGCTTCAAACCGTCCACCACTCTGCCAATCCCCTCCTTGGCCACCTCTTCACCGAATAGGAGTATCCGGGCTTGGCCCAAGAACAGCTGTTGGTTGGTCTGGTTTTGAATATCATCCAATGTGTCAGAGACGGTTTTTCCCGTGCCGCTGAAGATCTGCACCGCATTCTGACCGCTCTCGCCTCCGCCTTCGCCGCCGGAACCGACGATTTTAAGAGGGATGGGCACCTGAACTGAAATCTCATAGCCTGCGGGATGTTTATCAAAACCAAGGGCAATAACCGAGGTGCGCTCCTCAATCTCTTGGGCGTCCCAACATCCACCCAACAGGCTGACTGACAACAGACAGAAAAGGATATTACGCAGAGGACGAGGCATCGGATTTTCTCCCCTTTCTGCCCCGGAACCAAGCGATTCCTAACAGAGTCAGCCCCACTGAGAAGGAGGATACGAAGCCAAACCAGCCCAGTCGGTCCCCCCACCGGAACAGCGTCTCCAGATTGGATGGCCAGAAGGCCAACACATAGAGGATGGGAGCCGTCCCCCAGGCCAACCATTTGCGGTGGCGCTCTTTCAGTTGGAACAAGGTGACACCCAGGTCCACAAAGGCACCAAACACCGTCACCATCGTGGTGAACACCGCCACCACCCAAATCGACAGGATGGGAGATTCCACTCGGGACAAGAGCTGCCCCGGCACCTTCGCCTGCTTGACCAGGTCCATGGTGGGCCACATCAGCGTGGTCAGCTCATGAGGTCCAAATACCCCGATCGCTGTGGCCATCGTCACCCAATATCCGATAATCACGGTGAACACCGCCAGCAGATGGGGCTTCAGCGCCTGTTTCGGCTGCTGATAGTAACCCATGAAGATATATAAGACGCTGGCCCCAGCAAAAGGGAAGGAGGAGGTTAATACACTGTTAAGCAACTGCTTCCCATCCAGTTCAAACAAGGGCAGAAAATTTTCCAACTCCGCCCCCTGAACCAGTGTCAGGAGGAGGATCGCGATCGGTAAAAAGAGAACCGGCAACAAAAATTCACAGAAGCGGGCGATGATCTGTGGCCGTTGCACCACTACAATGGTGGCGGAGGCAATCAGGGTACCGATGATCACATCCATGGGGGTCATCGGCAAGATCTCACTGATCAGCACCTCGCCAAAGGTGCGGGCTACGATCGCCGTCGCCACCAGCCAAAAAATGCTTAAAGCCCCCAGGAAGGGAAGGCTCAACCAGGTTCCTAAGCGGGGATTTTTGTCCGTTCCCAACAGATCACGGGTGAGTTGAACAATATTTTTACCGGGAAAACGCTTCATCAACAGGGTGATCAGCCCCGCCTCCGCCAGTGGGGTCAATCCGCCGATCAATATCGTCCACACTCCGTTGGGTCCCGCCTCTTGAACAATGCCCCGTTGGAACTGGAGAACCCCCACCCCGATCAGCGTGGACATGACCAGTGCGTATCCTTGGTAGAGGGAAATCGATTGATTCAGTTGCTGTTGGTTTCGGTTCATGGCGAATTTCCTCCCTCTTCCCGTTGGTGATCCTCCGGACGAAAAAATGTGGGACGTCTGTCCATCCACCGCCAGGGAACCCGAATCAGGGTGTCTTTCAAGTCCTTCCAGCGCAAAGGCGCAATGGGAGCCATATAGGGGACGCCGAAGGAGCGAAGCTTCACCAGATGGGCCAACATTAGTAACAGCCCGACCACCACTCCGTACAAACCGAAAAGGGCACCCAGGATCATTAGGGGAAAGCGCAGCAATCGCAACGAGATCGCCGCATTGTAACTGGGGTTGGCATAGGAGCTGATGGTGGTCAACCCGACCACGATCACCATCAGTGGCGACACAACCCCCGCTGTCACCGCGGCGTCCCAGATCACCAGCGCGCCGACGATCCCGATGGTGGGACCGATGGGGCCGGGAAGGCGGATACTGGCTTCCCGCAATATCTCCACGCTCAACTCCATCGTCATCGCCTCCACAATCGAGGGAAAAGGAACCGTGGATCTCCCCGCCGCCAGCGCGATAGCCAAGCGGGGCGGGATCATCTCCGGATGGAAGGAGACGAAAGAGATATAGAGTGTGGGCAATAACAGAGCGATCAAAAAAGCAGCCGCCCGCAACAGACGAAGAAAGGTGGCGATCATAAAACGATCAAAATAATCCTCCGGGCTGATGTAGAACTGGGTGAACACCGCCGGTGCGATCAGAGCGTGGGGAGTGCCGTCGGTCAGGATGCACACTTTCCCCTCCAGGAGATGGCCCACCACGGAGTCGGGACGCTCCGTGTTTTGAATCTGGGGAAAGGGCGACCATGTGAAATCCTCGATCATCTCTTCGATATACCCGCTCTCCAGCACCGAGTCGATATCGATCTCCAACAGTCGCCGCTCCACTTCCCTGACCACCGCATCATCGGCGATTCCTTCGATATACAACAAGGCGACGCCGGTTTTGGTCCGCTTTCCGATCTTGTAATCTTTCAACCGAAGATCCGGATCCCGGAGACGCCGGCGAATCATGGCGGTATTGACACGCAGGGTTTCGGTCATGCCTTCCCGGGATCCCCGGACCACGGATTCCGCCCGGGGCTCTTCCACCCCCCGTTGCGGCCATCCTTTGACACCGATCACCAGCCCTTCGCTGTAACCGTCCACAAACAGGATGGCATCCCCGGACAGCAGGGAGCCGACCATCTCCTTGAGCTGGGAGACTTTTTTGACTTCCTCCGACTGAACCAGACTCTCATAGGCAATCTTCCACAGGTCTTCTTTAGTCCGGATCTCTTCTCCTTTGAGCATCAAGGGGCGAAGAACCGACTCATCGATTTTTTTGCTGTCCACCAGCCCATCGATGCACATCACCACCGCCCGTCGATCCGGGGTGTATTGGATGGTGAACCATCGCGTGATCAGATCGGTACTGTCCCCTAGGAGATTCTTGATAAATTCCGCGTTTTTCTTCACATCAGGGAAAATAGGAGCCTCATCTAATTTCTGATTCAGCTTCTCTTGGGACCGCTCCTCCAGTTGTTGTTGTTTTTTCAGGCTTTTCCGGCGTTGCCAACCTTTGCGCATATGCATCACCACAACCGTTAAACTCCCCCCAACATTCGAAAATCATACCTTAGATTCCATAGAAATCCATATGATAAAAAAACAAAAAAGACCCATCGGGGGTTACCCGGGGTCTTGGTTAGCATCTTCTTTTGTATTTCCAGACCAAGGCTGTTGATTAACCACAAAGTGGATGATGGAACGAAAGAACCCTCTCGCTCTTCCCATTGCCCCCATCGTAAAATATGGCTTGAGAGGACGGAGATGATGGGACGGCTACTCTCTTGCCAAGAGCGCAAAGGCTCTTCACCGTCCCACCATCCCGACCTGATTTCCTACCTAAAATAGGGCTAATCAACACGCCTATTTCGAGACAGTTCCAGATGCAACAGAGGGGACAAGACATTGGCATAGGCGAGCAGAAACATTTTTTCATCATCTGTGTAAGAACGCTCTTCATCCCCAGTCACACTGAGAACACCCAAAACTTCATCCCCGATCGAGATCGGGACACAGATCAAAGAGTGGTAGGTGTTTTGCGCCTTGGGATGAATCTTAAAGCGGCTGCCCGGCGTATGGATTTCCCCGGAAAAGAAGGGCTCCCCGGTCTGGAAGGTGTAACCGGCGGCGGAATCGGCGATGGATAGCCGCAATTTTCGCATCCCGTCTGGACTGTGAGCCGCCGCTTCATGCACTTTCAAGGTGCCGTCCCCCGCATCGGTGAAAATGCAGACCTTGGGATTGTTCCCCTTATTCACCGACATCGCGGCCATAAGGGAGGACAATAAATAGTTGTATACATACTTTCGGTGCTCCCCGAAATCCTGGTTCGGCTGGGACAGGATCAGAGAGAT
>CAUGKZ010000208.1 GCA_959600065.1 uncultured Kroppenstedtia sp.
ATCAGTTGACAGATCAGTATCTCAAAGTGCTGGCTGAACCACTGATCAATCGTAAACTGACTGTAAATTACTTCAAAACTGCTGTGATGCAACCGTTTTTTGGACAAGTCTCTTTTTTACAGGCTAAAGTAAATAGCATGAGCTATGAGGAACATATCAATCTGTTTCATGAAGATTACATTCGACCCGTCCTGCTGGAAGCAAAAATGCGAACCGTAGTCGACCAGGCTTCTTCTGCGGATGAAGTGTTGGCTTTTTTAGACGAATATCAGGATTACAGTACCTTCGGGAAATTCAAACGGAAAGTGAAGAAGAGATCTCTGGAAGAGATCAGATCCTTTTTTAAACAGGAAATGTCACATTGTACCTTGATTGAAGGACAGCTTGCGACCCTCAATTTTGAGGAAATGGTGTTTTCTCCGTTGGGAGTTTCACAAAACAATGCTTTAAATTTCAACTGGAATTTGACCCCAGACGAGACGATTCCGATCTCCAGACTCGCTAGGTTGATCCTTTTCTGTGCACCTGCAGGAGCAGCGGTTTATCTTCGGAAAGACGGATTTGGAGAACAAAGCGAATACCGCACATATATGGGATTTGTGCAATCGGATTCCCCCCTACCGGATATCATCAGGAAAAACAATCATTTTCAGAATGCTAAACGGAGGAAGGAACCTTTTGACCGGATTGTGAGTTGGATGATTGAAGATGTCAAGCAAGAGGCGGGTTTTGTGGCGGATCATCTGTTGTTCATTGAATTTTCTTCCGAGTATCGCGCTAAAAAAACGCTACTGGATTATTATCATCTACCCCGGTACTTAGCTGAGTATCTAAGTCATCACGCTGACAAATTGGATCACATCCGCCCGTGGGAATACCGGGAGCAATTTATCCGCCACGTTCTGAAGGGGGAAGATCCGCGTCATATGATCTCCCGTTTGTTGCGACAAAATGTGGAGGGCGGCTATAGCGGATGGAGCGCCTATGTTGCGACACGGGAACGTTATCGTATGCGCCAGTATGCCAAACATTTGGGTGAAGGGGGTTCTGCCATGGATGCGAAAGAGAAGCGGGTGCGTGGGGTGTATCGGGTATATCGAAGCGGTGCGGACATTCGCGAAAAATTTAATCGACGGGACTCAGAGGCAACACCAGAGGGGCAATACACAGCCAGTGGTACCAAAAAGATCAGCGGGATCGCTTACCGGCTATTGAATGCTGCCAATGCCAACAATCGCAAAAGTTTTATGGATACTGTGATGCGTCTGCATATGTCGGTGGACAAGCCGGTTCCTACTTTTTTCCTGGACGCACTACATGAGCGGGAGTTGGATTTTCACACAGTGGCCAATGCTTTTGTGGCGGGGTTGTTATCGGAAAAATATGAAGTGGAAAAAGAAGAATCCAAAGGTGAAGGAGTGACGGTCGATGAGTAAGGCACTGTCTTTTACGGTGGTATTTCAGGCCAATTCACTGAACTACGGGGAAGGGATCGCTAACATTTCGGAGCTGAAAAAGTTTCATCGGGCGAACGGGGAGGTATACACTTTTGCCTCTCGGCAAAGCTTACGCTATGACATCGTTCGGCTGGGCAATCAGCTGTACGGATGGAATTTAGAGACGGTGGACAAAGCGAGCGGCGTGATCCAATTCAAAAAAAATGTCACGATTGAGGATTCTGTGGAGATGGATTTATTCGGCTATTTAAAAACAGCGAAACAGTCGCAAAAGCGTTCCGCCGTGGCACGGCTCAGTCACGCCATCTCCTTGGAGCCCTACCGCAGCGACATGGAGTTTCTGAACAACATGGGATTGGCAGAGCGGATCGGCGAGACCCCCAACTTGGCCAATATCGAACAACATGAAAGTTTGTACACCTATACTTTGACTTTGGACTTGGACCGCGTCGGGGTGGATACCAACGGAGAGCTGGAATTGGACGCTGAGACGAAGGCGACTCGTGTCCAACAGCTGTTGGACATTATGAAGATCTTAAATCGCGATATTCGGGGCCGGCAGGAAAATTTGTCGCCGCTTTTTGTTATTGGAGGTGTGTATGAGGTGGCCAATCCTTTTTTCCTTGGCAAGGTGAAGCTCAATCTGGATGAAAAGGGATTCGCCCTGGATCTGCAACCGATTCAGTCGACGATGGAGCAAACTTTTGCGGGGAGTTCCATCGGCGAGCAGACACATATGGGTTTGATCTCCGGGATCTTCGACAACGAAGGGGCCCTTCGGGATGCCTTCGGAGAGCGGGTGGAGTCAGTGGAATCCTTTTTCCAAAGGCTGAGTGAAAACGTGTCAGATCATTACGGAGTCCATGTATGAAGGTCCTGAGATTGAAACTGTTTCAGGAGACGGCTTGTTACAAAAAGCCGCTGGCCTTCAAAGTGGGGGAGACGTATCCTCTCCCCCCTTATGCCACGGTGAAAGGTTGGGCTCATGCGCTACTCAGTGCTGATCAATTGATTCCCATGCGGGTAAGTGTACAGGGAGGTTATGAGGCGAAGATCATGGATTATCAGGCTCATTACCTGTTCAAAAAACGGGATGTGGATGAGTTCCCCCTGGTGTTGGATGGTTTGGGGAGAGAGACTTACTCTTACCAAAATATAACGAAGATGCCTTTGTACACTCATCTGTTGTACCGGGTGAAGCTGTTGTTGCATATCGGAGCGGAGGAGGATGTGCTGAAGCGGTTGCAGGAGCGGATTGAACAGGCGGAAGAGCATTACAGTCTCGGACGGTGGGAGGACCTGGCGCGTATCGATGAATACCGTCTCACCGAGGTTCAGGAACTGGATCAGGAAATCAATCTGCCCATGAATGCATACGTTCCCCGTCGGTTTGTGACCTATAAACGCCACGTTCCGTATCAGTTGAACTGGAAGTACACTATCCACAACGGGGTTCGCCGTTGGGAAAAGATCCCCGTCGGCTATGTATTGGCCGGTCTGTCACTGACACCGGGCCAGGCGTGGGTCGATGATGCAGGGGATCCGGTAATTTTCCATGATCAGTGAAGAGGTACACCATCTGGAGAGGGCTCCAGCCGTGAGCCTTCTTCCGATTTCATTTCATCCAGGGGGTGTGAACCGTGTATGCCAAGTCTAACCCTATCGAAAGCATTCGGGAACATACCGATCAATTGCTGATGGAGTATGACCGGTTACGAAAAGCTTATGGCCCTCAGTTGAGCCAGTTGTCCACCCGAGATTGGGAGTTGCTCAAGCTCATGGTGGACTATCACGATACCGGCAAGGCAGACGGAGTGTTTCAAAATAAGATTCGTGAATCCCTCAGGGAAGAAAAATCACCCGTGGCCCATGATCGTTCTGTGCCTCACAATTATTTGTCCGTCGGGCTCATCCCTTTTGCCCATTACAAACTTTCGGAAGATGAGAAACGTCTGGTGATTCACGCTGTCGGCTATCATCATGAACGGAAACAGAAGCCTGAGAAGGCCTTGATCCGGGAAGTGCTGGAGACGGATTTGTTGTTGAAACGAGAGGCGATCATCCGCCATATGAATTTGCCGATCGCCGAGCGGCTATCGTTGGAATTTGTGGATTATCTGGGGAGGCGATACACCCCCTCCGATCCGGCTTTTTATCGTTATGTTATGTTGAAAGGGCTGTTACATCGCTTGGATCATGCGGCATCCGCCCATGTACCGGTGGAAGTCGGAGTGAATGAACATATAGGGGTCTACGTAAACCGGTATATGCAACATCAAGGGTTTCAAAAAAACGAATTGCAAATCTTTGCGGAAGAAAATCGCGATCGCGATGTCATCGCCATCGCCCAGACCGGGATGGGGAAAACGGAAGCGGCTTTGTTGTGGGCTGGGGAGGATAAGGTGTTTTTTACGTTACCACTCCGGGTGAGTATCAATGCGATATATAACCGCGTCACCGATGGGGAAGGAATGGCTTACCCTGCGGCAGGGCTCCTTCATTCTACGGCAAAAGATTACCTGGATGAAAACGGCGGAGAATATTGGGAGAAGCTGTACGACCAATCCCGGCAACTCTCCAATAAGCTATTGTTGACCACGATCGATCAAATCCTGAAGTTTCCGTTTTGTTATCGCGGATTTGAGAAAGAATTAGCCACCATGGCCGGGGCCAAAGTGGTGATCGATGAAATTCAGGCATACGATCCGGACATTGCAGCGATGCTGATTAAATCCCTGGAGATGATTCACCAGGTGGGTGGCCGATTTATGCTGATGACCGCCACGATGCCGACGTTGTATCTGGAGGAACTGGGTGCATCCGATGTGATCGAGATGGAGAATGTGGCTCAATGTGAATTTGTCGATCCCGCTTTCACGCGCCATCGGATTCAATTGCGTGAATGTGCTGTGGAGGATCACATCGTGGAAATCGCTAAGAGAGGAAGAGATCAACAGGTATTGGTGATTGTCAATACAGTTCGCCGAGCGGTTCAAATATATGAAGAAATCCG
>CAUGKZ010000209.1 GCA_959600065.1 uncultured Kroppenstedtia sp.
GCTCCTTGATATCCTCATATACCTTTTTCATCCATATCCCTCTCCCCATCACCGTTCAATTCTCAGGATACCTCCTTCATCTTATCATGAGGATGGGAATGGGAGAAATACCTGCATCCCTTGCATGATTCACCCAAGACAGATTCTCCGTAATCCTGTATAATGAGGTAAAGACCGTTTCCCCTCAGAAACGAGTTGAAAATGCCGGTGTCACCCACAATAAATGAATCGAGTGCAGGTGTTTGATTAGCCCTATTTGGGGAAGGAAATAAGGTGGGATGGTGGGACTGCGGAGAGCTTTGCGCCCTTTGCGAGAGATCGTAGCCCTCCCACCATCCCCGTCCCCTCAATGGGAAGAGCGAAAGGTCAATTTTGTTTTCACCACCCATTTTCCGGGTAATCAACAGCCTTGAATCGAGTGACTCTCTTTTATCGGAAAGGAGCAGGCCATTATGAAAGAACAAGTGCAGGAAGTTCTAGATAAACTTCGCCCCTTCATCCAACGGGACGGCGGCGATGTGGAATTGGTGAACGTCGAAGAAGGAGTGGTCAAAGTTCGCCTCCTTGGAGCCTGTGGTAGCTGCCCCAGCTCCACCATCACTCTGAAGGCGGGAATTGAGCGGGCCTTGATGGAGGAAATCCCTGGGGTCTCTGAAGTAGAGCAAGTCCTGTAAAAACTCGAGAATGGAACTCAACAACCGCCGGGATCGAGCCGGTGGTTGTTTTTATCAAAAATAAAGAACGTACATTCGGATCATAACAAAAAAATACCCTGAACCGGATCGGTTCAGGGGAGATCACTCAGTCTTCTTTTTTCGCTTGTTCTTTTTTGAGGGATTCCTCCTCATATAAATGACAAGCAACCCAGTGCATCGGACGGACTTCCTGCCATTTAGGAACGGCTTGGGCGCAAACATCCATCGCCTTTGGGCAACGGGTTCGGAAACGGCACCCGCTGGGGGGATCGATCGGACTGGGGACGTCCCCCTTCAAGATGATACGCTCTCGCTGTTTACCCACATCGGGATCAGCGATCGGGACCGCAGACAGCAACGCTTCCGTGTACGGATGCAGAGGCGTCTCATACAGTTCGTGACTGTCAGCTAGCTCGACCAGATTCCCAAGGTACATCACTCCGACCCGGTCACTGATATATTTCACCATCGACAGATCATGAGCGATAAACAGATAAGTTAATTCCTTTTCCCGTTGCAGTTTTTTCATCAGATTGACCACTTGAGCCTGAATGGACACATCCAGTGCAGAAATCGGCTCATCCGCGATGATGAAATCAGGATCCACTGCAAGTGCGCGCGCAATCCCGATCCGTTGCCGCTGTCCGCCACTGAACTCATGGGGGAAGCGATCGGCGTGCTCTTCGTTGAGACCGACAGTCTTCAGGAGATCAACCACTTTTTGCCGCCGCTCTTCCCCTTGGGCCAATCCGTGGATATCCAATCCTTCGGCGATAATATCCCCCACCGTCATGCGAGGGTTCAGGGAAGCATAAGGATCTTGGAAGATCATCTGCATCTCTCGGTTGAATTCCTTCAGATTCTTGCCTTTGAGATCCTTGGTAGTATTCCCTTTAAACCGAATCTCCCCTTCGGTCGCTTCATACAGGCGAATGATCGTACGGCCGATGGTGGACTTGCCGCAGCCGGATTCCCCGACGAGACCCAAGGTCTCCCCTTTGTACACATCAAAGGTGACATCATCCACTGCCTGAACCACTTGATTGCGACCCATATTAAAGTGCTTCTTGACTTGCTTCACCTCGAGAATTTTTTCCGCTTTGGACTCCGCTGTACTCATTTTGAACCCCCTCCTACGATTTCAACTGGCGATTCTACTGCAGGTGCCATGGGGTGATCCAACCAGCAGGCCACTTGATGAGTTCCATCCTCCTGGATGTGGGTGGTCTCAGGCATTTGCTGTTTGCAAATTTTCATCGCATGTTTACAGCGGCTCGCAAAGGGACAACCTTTGGGCGGAGAAAGAAGATCTGGCGGCGTTCCGAAAATCGGGGTCAGCTGCTTTTCCCGGGAAAGATCCAGTCGCGGCATCGACCCCATCAGCCCCCAAGTGTAAGGATGACGCGGTCGATAGAAGATCTCATCCACCGTCCCGGTCTCCACCACTTTCCCTGCGTACATCACCACCACACGATCGGCGGTTTCCGCCACCACACCCAAATCGTGAGTGATTAGAATGGTGGATGTTTCCAATTTTTCTTTCAAAGCATTCATCAAGTCCAGGATTTGGGCCTGAATCGTCACATCCAAAGCCGTTGTCGGCTCATCGGCAATCAGCAGTTTGGGAGCACAAGCCAACGCAATAGCGATCATGGCCCGTTGCCGCATCCCACCACTAAACTGGTGCGGATATTGGTTAATCCGGTTTTCCGGGCTGGGAATCCCCACCAGCCGCAACATTTCCAGCGCCCGTTCCCTCGCTTGGGCTTTTCCTAAGTTTTGGTGCTTGATCAAACCTTCCATGATTTGCTTACCCACAGTCATGGTCGGGTTGAGAGAAGTCATCGGATCCTGGAAAATCATCGCGATCTCTTTGCCTCGAATCGCCTCCATCTGCTTTTCCGACAACTTGGTCAAGTCCTGATCGTCAAACAGGACTTCACCGGATTTAATCCAGCCCGGGGGTTGCGGAATCAATCTCATAATACTTTGTGAGGTGACACTCTTTCCACAACCGGACTCTCCAACGATCGCCACGGTTTCCCCTTTTTTCACATCGAAGCTAACACCACGAACCGCCTGCACTTCACCATTGTAGGTTTTAAAGGAAACATGCAAATCCCGTACTTCCAATAGATTTTTCTTTTCCATCTGATCAGTCCCTCCTTTCTTATTGACGCAGTTTCGGATCTAAAGCATCGCGCAGTCCGTCACCCACCAGGTTGAAAGCAAACATGATCAATGACAGGACAATAGCTGGATAAAACAACTGATAGGGATACAATTGCAACTGTTTATATCCTTCTTCAATCAGCACACCGAGACTGGCTTCTGGCGGCCGGATCCCCAGCCCGATGAAGGCGAGGAACGCTTCAAAAAATATAGCTGTCGGAATGGAAAACATAACGGTAATGATAACAGGTCCCATTACATTGGGTAGCATATGCTTGACCAACATCCGAGGAGTGCTGGCCCCTAGGGTCCGTGCCGCCAATACATACTCCTGGGACTTCAGCTTCAGCATCTCACCCCGTACCACCCGGGCCATAGTGATCCAACCGGTAATCCCCATCGCCAAAGCGATGGCAAATATCCCCGGATCCAACCACAACAACAGCAAAATAATGACAACCAGGTTGGGAATTCCATAGAGCACTTCGATGATGCGCTGCATCCAGTTATCCACCCGGCCGCCGTAATAGCCGGAGATACACCCGTAGGGAACCCCGATGAACAGGTCAAAAGCGGTCGCCAGAAAGGCGATTAGCAGGGAAATCTTCGCTCCATACCAGATCCGTGTCCAAAGGTCCCGCCCCAGACTGTCCGTCCCGAGCCAGTGATCCCCAAAGGGTTCTTTGTTAATGACATTGTAGTCTTGTGCCCGAAAAGAGTATGGGTTCAATTCCGGTCCAATGATCGCCATGAGGGCAATGATCAGCAACAGGATGCCTCCGATCAGCGCCCCTTTGTTAGAGCGGAACCGACGCCAGACATCTCCCCAGAAAGTAAGTTTCTTATGAGCGATTTGCTCCTGTTCCTTCACATCTTGTTCTGCCGGTTCAAACAGGTCCGGTGTCAGATTTTTGGTCGTCTCCATCCTGATCACTCCTTCGCTCCCGAAATACGGATCCGAGGATCAATCACACCATACAGCACATCGATCAGGAAGATACTGACGATCAACAAGGCGCTGTAGAAGATAGTAACCCCCATGATTACCGTATAATCCTTTACCTGAATCGATTCCACGAACATCCAGCCCATCCCCGGTACGGCGAAGATTTGCTCTACCACCAACGAACCGGTGATCAATCCGATCACCAAGGGGCCCATCACGGTCACCGCCGGAATCAACGCGTTGCGCAAAGCATGGCGTCCCAGGGAGGCGGTCCAGGTCAAGCCCTTGGCTTTGGCCGTCTTCATATAATCCTGCCCCAATACCTCCAGCATCTCGGTCCGAATATAGCGGGCAATCGTGGCAATCACCAGGAAGGAAAGGGAAAGCGTCGGCAAAATGGTATGTTCAAAGGAACCCCATAAACCCGTGGGTAAGATCCCCCATTTCACCCCCACATAATAGGAAAGGAGTGTGGCAATCACAAAGCTGGGTACGGAGTACCCGAGAACGGAAATCACATTGGCGGTGTTATCCACCCAAGTACCGCGGCGAAGGGCGGCGATGGAGCCCAACAACACGCCGACCAGACTGCCGAAAACAATGGATTGAACTCCCAATTGAGCGGAAGCCGGGAACCCTTGCATCAAGAGATCT
>CAUGKZ010000210.1 GCA_959600065.1 uncultured Kroppenstedtia sp.
ACGCTCCTTTCTTTTTTTTCTTTGTTTTCTTTTCATCCTGGTACTTATCGATCATCTCGTCGATGGTTCCCACATCCTGCACCTGGCCCTGCTCCAAGATCAAAGCCCGATCACAGATTCGGCGCAAGGGTTTCAGACTGTGGGAGACGATGACTAAAGTCTTTCCCGAATCGCGAAGTTCTTCCATCTTGGCATAACATTTTTGCTTAAAGTCCTTATCCCCAACCGCCAACACTTCATCGATCAGAATGATGTCCGCATCGATGTGGATGGCGATGGAAAAACCCAATCGGGCCTTCATTCCCGATGAGTAGAATTTGACTGGTGTATTGATAAACTCATCCAGTTCGGAGAACTCCACGATCTTTGGATACATTTCAGCGATCCGTTTTTTATCCAAGCCAAAGATCGCACAATTCAAGCGAATATTTTCTGCACCTGTCAGATCTCGGGAGAGACCTGCTCCCAACTCAATCAGAGGGGCCACCTTTCCTTGAATCTTCACCTCGCCAGAATCGGGATGAATGATTCCGGACAGCACCTTGAACAGTGTACTTTTCCCCGCTCCATTTTTTCCGATGATGGCGTAGGATTCCCCCTGGTTCACTTGGAAGGAAACACCATTCAAAGCCGTAAATTCTTTATAACGTTTTTCCCCTTTTACCAACGAGATGAAGAAACCTTTCAATGTTTTATCATAGGCTTTCCGGAAATACTTGGTCAGATTGTTGACGACAATCGCTTCCATCGTCAGATCACTTCCCCTACACGGCGATTCATCCGTCTGAACAAAAGCCAAGCCGCCAAGAATAAGATCACAGTCAAGACCACAGTGTAGATCAGCCAAAAGCCGGGAATGCCAAATTTATCGGGTAATCCCTGATCCGCAAAGAAAACCCCGTGGTACATGGAGATCATCACAGCCATCGGATTCAGGAAATACAGGTCGGCGAACTGCTGAACCAATGCACTGGACTTCTCTTCATACAAAATGGAGATGGGATAGATGATCGGGCAAAGATACATCCAAGCTCGCATCACCAGGTTGACGATAAACTCCACATCCCGATAGTAAACATTCAGCACAGACACCAGCAAAGCGAGAGCCAGCGTAAAAAAAGCCTGCAACAGGATCACTCCGGGCAACATCGCCAGATAATCCCACTGAATGGTTTTGCCGTATGCCACAGCCATGATAAAGACCAAGGCAAAAGCGGGAAGGAAGTTGACCAGATTGGAGATCAACATCGTCAACGGGAAGATTTCTCGGGGAAAATACACCTTTCTGATCAAAGAGGCATTGCCGGATAGCGCCTTGGTTCCTTTCCGGATCGAGTTATTGAAGAAAGTCCAAGGGATCAATCCCGCCAAAACATAGAGGGGATAAGGCTCGATTCCCTTGTTCAGATCGATGATATATCCGAAGACCAAGGTGTAAATCGCCATCAACCCCAGGGGTTCCAGCAGGGTCCAAAAGAAACCGAACAGGGAGTTACGGTATCGAACCTTCAGTTCCTTGTGAACCAGGAAATACATCAGTTCCTTGTATTTCATCAGATGTGCGAGCATGTTCGCTACTCCTTATCCAGCGGACGAACCCGTCAGTTGGTATCGGTTTTTTGCTTGCTCGGGGTAAACTTCGTCCAGGATTTGATCTATTAATTCATCCGTCAGTTCAAACTCATCGAAGATCGTGTACCGGTTTCGCATCGATGGAGCTTTGCGGATCGCTCGGTGCATCTCCTCCCGAGTGTAGCCCAGATCCTCATAATGGGCGGGCAGATTCAACTTCTCATAGATCGGACCCACTTTTTCCACTTGCTCCCGCTTCCCTTGAAGATATTCGGTGAACAGCACTCCTAGAGCCACCTGCTCTCCGTGGAGAGCTTTTCCACCACAATGGTAGTCCAAGGCATGGCTAATCAAATGCTCGGAGCCGCTGCAAGGCCGGCTGGAACCAGCGATGGACATAGCAATTCCGCTCATGATCAAAGATTCAGCTGCTCCCTGGATCATGCGGGGGGAGTCCACTTCCTGCCGGTTGATCAGATTCAGAAATGAATCTACCGCATTGTTAGCCATGAGATTGGAAAAAGTGTTCATCTCTTCTTTACCGGCATTGTGAGCCAAGCGCCAGTCGAACAGAGCTGATTTGTTGGAGAGAAGATCTCCAATCCCGGCAGCCATCAGCCGCGGAGGAGAGGAAGCCAACAGGTCCAGGTCAATCACTACGCCCTGAGGCATTTTCACTCCGATGCTCGTACTCTTGTTCAACATCTTGACCACAGCGACAGGAGAACAGATGGCATCGCTGGAGATGGCGGTGGGGAACAGAACCACCGGAATATTGCTTCGGGTTCCTACGACCTTGGAGACATCCAAGGATTTCCCCCCGCCGACACCCAAGATGATCTCAGGAGGATCTTCCAGCACTATCCGTTCCAGTTCGTTGATCGTATCTAAACTGTTGTTTTCGCAACTCATCACCTGAATGCGGGAAGCCTGGCCGGAGATCACCTCAATAATGTCTTGTGTCACGGCACGGGTTTTCCCATTCCCACTGATCAGGGCAACCTTTTTATCCTTGATCCACTCATAGATCTCGGTTTTGTATAGGTGGGGAATCGCCTTGTGTTCAATGATCAACTGAACTGGAATCCGTACTTTAATTGTCATGATCCATCCCTCCCGTTCAGGTCAGAACAGTGGCTGCCAGTTTTTTGGCCGTTTCCAGATCATTGAAATCATCGATCTCCACCCACGGATGCCCTTGAGTATCCACCCCGATGATCTTCAGATCCGACGCGCAAGCCTCATACACATTTTCATACCAAGCATCGCTCTCGCCGTTGTTGATCATGTTGCGCGCAGTCTGATAGAGGGTCTTCAGTTCGGGGCGAGCCAGTTTGGAAATCCCGATGTACTCCCCATCCGCTTCATCTAAAGCCATCTTCTTGTTAATCCATGTCAACCGATCTTCTCCGTCCACTTGGACACGCATCGCCTCTTCCGTCAGTGTTTTGGTCCGATCCACCAGAATAGCCGTGGGAGCCTCTGCATCGAGAAGCAAAGGAATCAACCGCTCATCGAAAAAGTCGTCGGAGTTGATCAAAAGGATGTCATCTCCGACTTCCTCCGTCAAAAGAAACGAGTAAATATTGTTCATGGATTCATAGTTGGGATTGAAAATAAACCGGATTCCCGAGCCTGCGAAGTGTTCTTGGATCCGTTCCATTTTGTAGCCGCCGAGGACAAAGATATCCTCATCGGCAAAGCCTGCTTTGCGGACACTTTCCACTTGATATTGAACCAAGGGTTTGCCATTGACCTGAATCATCGCCTTCGGTTTGTCATCGGTTTCCGGACGGAGGCGACTGCCCACTCCGGCTGCCAAAATTACAACTTTCATGGTATACACTCCTCACGTCTTGTAATATCCGTTTTACATAAATTTAATCCAGCTGCAATCTATTTTAACTTGGATGTGGTAAGATACATGCGAGCCAGCGTTTTTAAGGCTGTCACACCGAGAAAGGCGATCAGCACCCAAGAGACCAGCGGCAACGGAAGCACCATCTCCGTCAAAACCGCGATCAGGAACAAAGCGAAAAAGCCAGGCATTCCCGTAAAAAAGGCCAGCCACTCCATGAAGGCAGAGGAAGTTCTCATGTCACTGACAGGATCGCTTTCGTCTGCTTTCAATCCCACATAATTGTATGCTAGGGGAACCAGTAATCCCAAGGTCCCGATCAGAGTGGCTCCGTAGATAAGTGTCCCCTGGAGCAGATCCATCTCCACTTGGCCTGTTTCCTTCAGGACGGCCAGAGAAACACCGGTCAGGATCGGAATGCTCATGGCCCGGATCAGTGTATCCACATACACTCCGAGACGCCCGGTGATCTCTTTCAAACGAGCCAGCTCGCCATCGAGACAATCACAGAGATAACCCAGGTTGTAACAGAGAATCGCCAACAGATAGCCCCAAGCCTCCCCAATCAGCAAAAACCAGCCGGTTAGCGCGAAAAAGAGGAGGCTGCACCAACTGATCCCGTTCGGAGTTACTCGGGTTCGACTCAGCATCAATGTCACATAGATAGAAAATCTACGTAACACATGCCAGGACCAGATTTCTTCCAAATGCCTAGGTTTTTGGCAGAGAATTCGAAGCTGCCGAATCCGATCACTGTCAACGGGCAATGTTGGTCGCATTTTTATCATATCGCTGTTCTTCATGGACCCGGTCACCTCTCCAGTAATGTTTGCTCAGATAGCTGGCGGCCGAGCCGAAACCGCGGCTGAAATGCAACAGGAAAAAAGACAGCATACAAGGGAGAAAATACTTCCATCCCCTCTTTTTAACCATTCCCCATGACGAGCGAACCAAAATAACTAAGTAAGCTAGGATCAGTGCGAGCAAAGTCAACCTCGCCACCGTGCTGAAAAATGAAGCAAGCCCCAACAATAA
>CAUGKZ010000211.1 GCA_959600065.1 uncultured Kroppenstedtia sp.
AAAGGCGGAGGGAAAACAGCTGGAAGGGACGATTCAGGATAGGATTGGGAAAATGACCCTGGAACAAAAAGTGGGACAGATGTTTATGGTCGGTTTTCATAACGATGACCAGCCCGCACAGGAAATGAACCAGCAAATCCGGACACTGATCCGGGATTATCATGTGGGTGGAGTGATCCTGTTTGACCGCAACATCGGCGATCCACGGCAGACGGCGGAGTTGAACAACCGTTTGCAGCACTTGGCTCTGTCTACCTCTCCGGGAATTCCTTTGTTGATCTCTACGGATCAGGAAGGAGGGAAGGTGGCCCGCATTCGCGAAGGCGTGACACAGTTTCCTGGAGGGATGACGTTGGGAGCTTCGGGAAATCTGGATCTCTCCCGTCAATCCGGTGAGGTGATCGGTAGTGAGTTACGGGCGATGGGGATCAACATGAATCTGGCTCCGGTTCTGGATGTGAATAACAACCCGAAAAACCCGGTGATCGGATCCCGTTCCTTCTCTGGTGATCCCGAGCAGGTGGTGAAGATGGCTTCCGCCCAGATTCAAGGGTATCAGGATAGTGGGATGTTGACCGTAGTCAAGCATTTCCCCGGACACGGGGATACCTCAACCGATTCACACGTCAATTTGCCTACAGTCCCTCATTCCATGGACAGGCTCAATCGGGTAGAACTGGTTCCCTTCAAAGAAGTTTTGAACCAGACGGATGCGGTCATGTCGGCTCATATTACTTTCCCGGCGCTGGATGATACCCCAGGACTCCCTGGCACTCTCTCCCAGAAGGTGTTAACCGGTTTATTGCGGGAGGAGTTGGGATATGATGGGGTGATCATGACCGATGATCTGGAGATGGGGGCGATCGTGGATAACTTCTCTGCGGAGGAAGCAGCGACCCGGGCGGTAAAAGCCGGTGCCGATATTTTGCTCATCTCTCACGATCTGACCCGCCAACAGGCCTCCATCCGGGGAATTCTAGATGCTGTCAAAAAGGGGGAGATCTCTGAAGCCCGTATCGATCGCTCCCTCCAGCGCATTCTCCATCTCAAAGGAAAGCGGACGGGGGCGACTTCCGTTGCGGAACAGCCCATCACCCCAGTGAACCAGGTGGCGAAACGGGTAGGGACTTCCCGTAATGAGCAAGTAGCCGAGGCGACGGCAAAATCCGGTTTGACTCTCCTTCAGGATGCACAGGGTCTGATCCCTCAGACACCGGATCCACAGAAGAAACTGCTGGTGGCGTCTGTCGCCGGAGTACGGGAACTGGACAAGTCCTTGCAGAGTTACGGATTCTCCACGCAACATCGGGAACTGGATCCCGATCCGTCACAACAGGAGAGGGATCAATTGGTGAACCAAGCAACCGCGGTGGACGGGGTGATCGTCGGAACCTCCCAGGCCGAGAATCATCCTGGACAGCGTCAGTTGGTCCAAGCTTTGTCAGCGAGGGGAATCCCGGTGATCGTTCTCGGATTGGATACGCCTTATGAAGTTTCAGCATTTCCGAAAAATGTAACCTATCTAGCTCTCTATGGTTATGATTCACATTCGATGAAGGCAGCCGCCGGTGCAATTGCTGGCAAAGTCTCAGTCCGTGGCAAACTTCCGGTGACCATTCCCGGTCGGTATCCGGCAGGTCACGGGTTGGACAGATAAGCAACTATGAATGGAACAAATCCGCTTTAGAAATGGAAAACTCCTTTTTGGAGAATCCTGTAAAGGAGGTGTGGACTTGATCATTGAAATCAGTATCGCTGTTGCTTCTCTGGCTTTTGTCGTTCTAGTGACGGCTGTTGTGCTTTCGTTGCGGAAGGTGAACCAGACGTTGGATTCGGTGGATCAAACGTTAAAAGAAGTTCGCCCCCAACTGGAGGAGGTTGCTGACGAATCTCGCAAGACGTTGATTGAAACGAGAAAGCTGATTGATGATGTAAATCAGAAAAGCCAACAGACCGATGTTTTTTTTGAATCCGTTCAGGGCTTGGGTCACAGCTTTCAGGAATTGTCTACCGGAATCGCTCGTACAGCTTCCGCTCAGAGAGAGCGCCTGGCCAATGTGACGGCTCTGGTGGGCACTGGGTTGGAATTGCTGAGAAAGTGGCGTTTGGAGAGACATTCTAATAAAAAAGAGAAAATCAAGCGGGTTAAATAATATGAAAGGGGACGGTTGAGATGGGTAAAAGCAGTGGCAACGGAAAACTATTTTTTGGTGCAGTGGTCGGAGGTTTGGTCGGGGCGGCCACAGCCATGCTCCTCACGCCCAAGACGGGCCGTCAAATGCGCAAGGAGCTTCTGGAAAGCCTGGATGACGCACAGGAGACATTCAAAAACCGCTCCGGTGAGATGGGTCGGTTTGCAGGCGATCTGAAAGAGGCTGCTACGGAGAAATGGATTGAGATCAAGGATACGGCTACAGAATCCTTAAAAAAATCCAAAGGGGAAGGTTTGGAAGGCTCTGATGTGAAGTCTGAACAGGATTGGGTAGAGATCCGGGCCAAATCAGATTCAGACTCGTCGGACTGACCAGCTTTCTGTAGGAAGTCTATCCCTGCCTGTCCACGCATATAGATGGGACAAACAGTGGGGACGGGGGTAGACATGAATAGTAAAGAATTGATCTATGCACTGTTGGCGGCTTTCAGTTTCGGAGTGGCCCCCATTTTTGAAAAACTAGGGTTAGCCCGTACGGAACCGACGATGGCTTTGTTTCTCCGGGCGTCGGTGACGACAGCCCTCATTTCTGTCTATCTCTTTATGACAGCCAGAAGTGGGAAGTTAGCCGTGCCCGACCTGCAGTCTCTGATCTATGTTCTGCTGGGAGGGGTATTTGGAGTTCTTTTTGCCCAGTATTTTTATTTTAAGGCTCTCCAGTTCGGAGAAGTGGGACGTGTCATGTCCGTAGTGGGAAGCTTTCCGGTCCTAGCTTTCCTGCTGTCCGTGGTGATCTTTGGAGAGGTGATTACGGTCTCCAAAGTGGCCGGTGTGGTTCTGGTGGTTTGTGGCGTGTTTCTTCTGAGCGATTAAATGCATTTCGGTTGCTATATGAGAGCAAATGAAAGTATACAGCTTCATAGCCCACCCCATTTACGCTGGGGTGGGTTGTACTTTTCGCTGAAACATGTTTTGGTATCATATAATGGGAATTGGTATTGAATCTATGGATAAAGGAATCTAGATTAATAAATAGAGAGACCTAAGAGAATGGGAAACAGGAGGATTTCCATGAGCAGTCTTGATGAAACGCAAAGAAAAACTGTCACGGACGAGTTTCTGGAACGCCTCCAGGAACATCGGCGCTATCTGTACCATATCGCTTACCGCTTGACAGGCAATGCAGAGGATGCCAAGGACTTGATGCAGGAGACCTTATGGCAAGCTCATCGCAAATCCAACAAATATGTATACGAGAAATCGCTGAAAGCATGGCTACGTACCATGATGACCAATCGCTTCAGAGACCAAAAAAGGAAAAAAAGCTTGAAACTGGTCGCCCTGGAAGACGCGTTTATACAGTCAGAGCCACCTCACTCAGTCCATGTCTCCGTGGAGGAGCAAGTGGAGCAACGGATGATGTTGGAAGAAGTGAAGGCGGAGATCCGGGAGCTTCCCGAGATTTACCGTCGGGTGGTCGAGCTCCGACACTTTCGCGGATACTCCTATGCGGAGGTCAGTGAAGCTCTGGATCTCCCAGAAGGGACAGTGAAAACCCAGTTGTTTCGCGCGCGGAAGATGTTGAAAGAGCGACTTTCACGAAAGTAAGGAGTTCAATGGATGTCTTCTTGTAAGGATATGGATCGTCTGATCCAACTCTATGTGGACCAGGAAATTGAAGAGGCGGACCGGATCAGACTGAGGGAACACGTGGCGGAGTGTGAAACCTGTCGCAACGACCTGCAGGAGATGATCGACCTGGTCCAATCCCTGGAAGAAATCCGAAATCATCGGGCTCCGTCCGAATCCGTCGTCTGGGTCAATCAACTGATTAAATGGGCGGCTGTCTGCACCTCGATCGCATTTCTGATGGTTTTTTTCCCTGGAATGTCTCAGCATCGGAGCACTTCCATCAGTAAAATGGCCGCTGGTACCGGGGGCGGGGAAGGGGAGGTTATTGAGAAGCCCCATCATCTAACGGTGTTTGCCACGCAAGGGGAGAAGCTCCACATTCCAGAGAACGATTATGTCCAGGTGATTCCTCCGAAAAACGTCTTGAAGGAGGCGCCATTGGAAACTGCTTTGGTCTACCCGAGCGCCCTTCCTTTCATCCTGGACGGTAAACCGGATTGGTTCAAAGAGGTGAAGCGATTTGTCTTTGTACGGGTTCCTGATGATAAAACCATGGGAATGATTCTGGCTGCATCAGGGCTCTCGCCGGAAAAGAATCGTTGGGAAAAGACTCATTTCCCCCTGTCGGTGATTCTTGTCACTGGGAAAAACCCCCGTATGAAAACATTCACCTTCCCT
>CAUGKZ010000212.1 GCA_959600065.1 uncultured Kroppenstedtia sp.
GAAACATAGATCCCACCGATCAGAAAGGCGATCACCCCGACGTAGGAGAAGACCGCATTGGGCATGCAGAGACTGATCAGCTGAGCCACTCCACTCACTGTCATCAGGATCAATAAGCCCAAGGAGTAATATTGCACAATATATCCTATGGCACCTGCAAAACCAAAGGCCTCCGTCTTGTAAAAGGTAGCGGTGTTCACTTCCGGCATCACTCCCATTCCCAGCAGGATTCCCGTCCCCATGGTCATCACCAGCAAGGACGCCATCACCATTCCCTGCACTGTCCACTTCGCTACCCACATCCGCCACCGGGAAAGGGGGCGAATCAACGCCATCCGCAACGCCCCGGAGCGAACTTCTCCGTTGAAACTGTCGATCGCCAACAGCGGAACCAGGATGAACACCAGGAAAAAGGAAAGCTCGCGAAATAGGAAGGGGGCTGTATTGAGAGAGTTGAGGTGAACATCATGGGCCGGATCATAAAATGAGATCTTGAATACCGATAAAAACCAACAACTCAGCAATAGCAGCCCCAGGTAGCCAAAGAGCAAGACCTTCGTCTTCTTTCTCGCCCACATCCGTTGCCATTCACTTTGCATGATCCTGATCATCATTTCAATCCTCCTCAGTTCCATTGATCCTGTCTGGAAAACCACAGGTAAGCGGGTAGACCAAATAAACAGGTATACCCCGCCAGTACTCCGATCAACCAACCGGCCCGCTGTGGTTGATCTGCCAGCAAATTCACGATTCCTTCCCATTGAATCATAGGAAGGGAGGAGTAAAAGAGTTGAAAAAACTGTTCCTCACTGAACCAAGGACGAAAATAGCCTGCCAGTTCAGGATAAAAAAAAGAAAGGAGGAGAAAGGCCATCCCCGCTCCCAGGGTGCCGGTCACCGTCCGGCACAAGCTTGCCGTCAGTAGGAGAAAACCGGCAAAGGCGACCAATGTGAGAAAGGAGAGGCCATAATATTGAAGGTTATATCCAAACCCTTCCCACGAGCCCACTGGCTCCGCCCGGAAAAAGAGGGGATAGGTGTCCGTATGGGGCAAGAGCCAATACCCGGCCAAATAACTGAACCCCAAAAAAATCAGCATGAGCAACGCCACCGTTCCCAACAACACCCCGACTTTCGCCCACCAAAGCTGGGAAAATGTTCGCACTCGCAACAACACCATCCGCAGCTGTCCCGACCGAATCTCTTCTGTCCAGAGGGTAGCCACCAGGGCCATCAGAATCAGGTTGAACAGAGTCAATAACATCTCCGCCATCGCCAATACCGGAAAGTTGCCAACCACCGCGTATTGAGGCTCCGCAGAAGAACCCCCCTGGTTGGCCCCTTCATAATAGGTTGCAGCCGCGAAAGCCGCTACAGGGAGTCCCCCCACAATTCCCCAGAGAAGTTTTCGTTTCCACAGACGTTTCCATTCCGCTTGCAATAGACGGATCATCCACTCACCAACTCCACAAAAGCTTCTTCCAAATCCCTGGCGGACCTAGACAGATCTTCGGTCTCTCCCTGCCAGACCACCCTTCCCTCCTTAAGCACCACCAACCTTCTACAGATGCGTTGGATCTCATCTAACAGATGGCTAGAAACCAAAAAGGTGATCCCCGCCTCTTGATTCAGCTTCAAAATCAACTCTCGCAATTGTCGCATCCCGATGGGGTCCAACCCGTTGGCCGGTTCATCCAGAATGATCATCTCTGGGTCACCCAGCAGCGCCTGGGCAATTCCCAACCGTTGCTTCATGCCCAAGGAATAGGTTTCCACCTTGTCATCCCCTCGCTTGGACAGATCCACCACCTGTAGCACTTCCTCCACACGGGAGGATATCTTTTTTCTGGGCAGACCCGGATCGAGAAGTGCCAAGTTGCTCAGGTTCTCCCGTCCGCTCATATAGGGGAAAAAGACCGGGTTTTCCACAATCGCCCCAATCTTGCCCAAGGCCTGACCCCGCTCCCTGTGCACCTCCACCTCCGCCACGCGGATCCAGCCCGAGGTAGGGCGGATCAATCCTGTCATCAGCCGGATCAGAGTAGTTTTGCCAGCCCCGTTGGGACCCAATAAACCACAGATTTCCCCGGATGGAACTGTAAAGTCGACCTGGTCCAACAAGGTGCGACCCCGAACTTTTTTGCACAATCCACTCACTTCCAACATCGTTTCCATGTTCATCCCTCCTCACATCTCAATGTAGCAACCCTTTCTAAAGGATTTATAAACAAAAAAAGTTCCGCTGAACCCCCATAGTCCAGCCGAATCCAACACATTTTGTGATAATATTGAATCGACTTCCCCTTCGGGGAGAATATGACAGAACAGGACTGATTCGATGTTTGGTAAAGTAGCATCCGATGTACTCGGATTGAGCGACATTGGCTCCGTAATCCAACCCCATGATTATGACAAAGTGGATGCAGACGATTATGTATTGCATGAATATGGGGAGAAAATTTTTTTCCTGATCAAATCCAAAGCAGATGAATACTGCTTTACCAACCGAGCCCTCATCCACTTGGACGGAACCAGTGCCACCAACAAAAAGCGCACCCTGCGCCGTTACGACTACTTCAGACACCCGATCTCCCATGTCGTATTGGAAACCGCCGGCACCGTCGACTTGGATGTAGAAATCAAATTCGTCATCGGTCCCCAAGAATATTCCATCGACGTTCATAAAAAGCACCTGGAAGATCTGAAGGATCTCTACAAATCCCTGCTTAAAATCGAGGAAATCACCGCAGAAAACCAGGTATTGATGGATTATGGAAAAGAGAGCCTGCAATTAGCATCGCAAACCTTGAGCCAAGTCCGCAGCCTCGACGGATCCCTGCCTGAGCAATTCAACGAATTGAATCAGAACGCTTTTTCCTGGTTGGCGAACCTTCAAAAACAATATGTGCTCAAAGATTTCGGCTTTATCTTTGAGCGCTTCATCAATCATTGATCCAGCCCGATCCCTGGAAATCGCGAGCTCCTGAGTTTCAGGAGTTTCCAGGATCCTTCGACTGTAGAGATGGACCCGATTATGCTATACTCTTGGTTAAAGTGAACATCGGATCCCGCTCCGAAGACAGAAAGGGTGTTTAAAAAAATGGAAATGATGGATGCCAATCAGATTATTGAATTTATCCGAACCAGCGAGAAGGAAACACCAGTCAAGGTACATATCAAAGGGAATCTTGACGGAATCGACTTCGGAGAGAAAGTCCACGCCTTCATCACGGGAAATGTGGGAGTCCTGTTTGGAGATTGGGGAGAAGTAGAACCGATCTTGGAGACTCACAAAGATCGGATTGAAGACCTGGTGGTAGAAAACGATCGTCGCAATTCTGCCATCCCCCTTCTGGATCTGAAACAGATCCACGCCCGCATCGAACCCGGTGCCATCATCCGGGATCAGGTGGAAATCGGAAAAAATGCGGTGATCATGATGGGCGCCTCCATCAATATCGGAGCCGTCATCGGGGAAGGCACAATGATCGATATGAACGTCGTCGTTGGAGGTCGGGGGACCATCGGCAACAACTGCCACATCGGCGCCGGAGCTGTCATCGCCGGTGTGGTCGAACCTCCATCCGCCCAACCCGTCATCATCGAAGATGATGTCGTCGTCGGAGCCAATGCCGTCATCCTGGAAGGGGTGCGCGTGGGCCAAGGTTCCGTGGTAGCCGCCGGTGCCATTGTAGTGGAGGATGTACCGGCAAACAGCGTCGTAGCCGGTACCCCCGCCCGGGTGATCAAGACCATCGATGAAAAAACCCGCTCCAAAACCGAAATCAAACAGGAATTGCGCCAGCTTTGAATTACCGGGGCCGTCTGCGGGCGGCCCTTCTTTTTACTTCCAGTAAACTCGAAGGTGAGGGAGAGGCCACGATGACCGACTGGCTGGAACTGGACCGACGCTACTTGATGCCCACTTACCATCGGTTGCCCATCGCCATCACTCAGGCGAAGGGCAACTACCTGTACGACACAGAGGGAAAATCCTACCTGGACCTATTCACAGGATTGGCCGTCAACATCCTCGGCCATTCCCACCCGACACTGTTGAAAGCCCTTCATGAGCAAGGCGATCGCTTCCTCCACCTCTCCAACAAATTTCTCAATCCCCCTGCCATCCGTTTGGCACAGCGTCTCAGTGACCACAGCATCCAGGGACAAGTCTTTTTTGTCAACTCCGGGGCGGAAGCGACAGAAGCAGCCGTCAAGCTGGTCCACAAATGGTCTAAGAAACAGGAAGACGGAAAAAATGGATTTGTAGTGATGAAAAAAAGCTTCCATGGACGCACGCTGGGAGCGGTGCGACTCACCCGACAGCCCGGTGTCTATCAAGATTTCCCGCAACCGGAATTCCCGGTATACGAGGTGGAACCGAACCGAATCGAAGAGTTACGCCAAGTCTGTGCCCAGGAAAAACCAGCCGCTTTGCTGGCGGAGCCCATCCTCG
>CAUGKZ010000213.1 GCA_959600065.1 uncultured Kroppenstedtia sp.
AACAGCACCAGCCCGGTCATGAACAGGATATTGATCATTCCGGTCAGATGGCCCCCGGCGGCGTAGGAGATGGTCACACTGATGAAAGCGAGAATGACCGTCCAAAATATACGGCTTCGGATCATTTTGGGGTTCCTCCTTGAGTAGTGAAGGGCTTTCGTTCTATCTATTATAGCAAAGGAAGTACTTCCTTTGTTTGATGTCTTCCGAAGTTCCTGATGATTGAATACGGAAATATTCCTATTTTTCAACAACCCTTTTCTGTCCCTGTGAATTGCTTTATAATGAACGGGTCAAGTATGCCCGCTGTAATCATATCCCTGCTTTATTGGGCGACAATAAAATCCAAGGGAGGAAGAATATTGAGGAGGAGATGGTTTTTCCCTCTGTTGGCAGTGGTTATGTCCAGCTCTCTTCTGTTAACAGGCTGTGGACTGACCGGAGGTGCCATGGGGACGGGAGAAAAGGCGGGGGACAAGGAACAGGTTTTGGATATGACTCTGGAGGCGGAGCCGCCAGGGTTAGATAGTGCAGTGACGACGGATGTCATTTCTTTTGATGTGTTGAACAATGTGATGGAAGGGTTATATCGACTGGACAAGGATAATCGTCCGGAACCGGGGATCGCCTCCGGAGTGGAGATTTCCGAGGATAAAAAGACGTATACTTTTCGCCTGCGGGATTCCAAATGGAGTGACGATGAACCAGTGAAAGCCCAGGATTTCGAATACGCTTGGAAACGGGCCCTCGATCCGAAAACCAAAGGGGAATACGCTTATATCCTGTATCCGATCAAAAATGCAGAGGCCTACAACTCTGGACAAGTTTCCATTGACGAAGTAGGAATCAAATCAGTGGATGAGCACACTCTGCAAGTGGAGCTAGAATACCCAATTCCCTATTTTCTCGGTTTGACCACCTTTGCCACCTATTTGCCGCAACGCAAGGATATTGTGGAAAAGTTCGGTACAAAATACGCCACCGAGCCGGAAAATATGGTTTACAACGGCCCTTTCCAACTGAAGGAATGGCAGCATGAACAGAAGATTCAGCTACAGAAGAGTGATACCTACTGGGATCGGAACTCGGTCCGTTTGGAGACGGTCAATCAATTTATTGTCAAAGATACAGCAACAGGAGTCAATCTTTATACTTCGGATCAGACCGACATCACCCACCTGGACTCCGAACTGTCAGAGGCTTTCAAAAAAAGTCCTGAATATATGCCGGTGACCCAATCCACGGTTCAGTATCTGCAATTCAATACGAATAATGAGTTTCTGTCCAATGCGAATATCCGAAAAGCGATTAGTTATGCGATTGACCGAGAGTCGCTGGTCAAGGTTTTGAAGGATGGATCCGAGCCTGCCTATGGTTTTGTTTCGCCGACGATCATCAACAGTGATAACAAAAACTTCCGTAAAGAGGCGGGAGACGGACACCAGTTCAACCCTCCGGAAGCCCAACGCCTTCTCAAATTGGGAATGGAAGAGCTGGGCATTACCGAGAAACCGAAACTGACCATGCTGATCTATGATGACAAACGCAAAAGAGCTGCGGAAGTGATGCAGGAAGAATTGAGAAACAACCTGGGGTTGGATGTTCGCCTAGATCCCCGACCGTTGAAACAAAAACTGGATGAAGAGTCCAAAGGGAATTTTGAAATCACCTTTGCCGGTTGGTCCGCGGATTATAATGATCCGATGTCCTATTTGGATATGTTCCTTACCGATGGTCCCTTCAACCGTGGAAAGTGGAGTCACAAGACCTATGATCAGCTGATCAAAAAGTCGGCTGGTAATCCCGATAACAAGAAACGGGCCAAAGATTTGATCCAAGCGGAAAAGATTCTGGATCAGTCCGCACCGATTGCTCCAATGTACTTTGGCGGAGAGATCTATCTGCAAAAACAGTACGTGAAAAATATTGTTCGCCATCCGATCGGCACCAGTATCAGTCTGAAGTGGGCTTACATGGACGGAAAAGAAAAGAAGAAGTAATCCTTTGGATTCAAGGGTTTGCAGTGAGTTCGGCGGAAAATATGAGGGTATCTGTCCACCATAGACAGATACCCCTCCTCCCCGCCGACACCTTTGCCTCCTAGTTTTACCCAACAATTTCTTGTTTGATATCCTGTTCACTTGTTCATTTATCTGGTATGATAATACTAGTTTAATTACATTAAACACAATTGTGGGAAAGTTACTTTCATTCCTACTAAAATTTCATAAAAAATCTTGGATAACGTTTTCCAAATCATCTCAAGAACTTGGGGCGTTATACAAAAAATCGGATACACTTGTCTGCCAGTCATGGACAAAACAGACGAAAATGGCCGATAATTCCGTAGTCCATTCGTGTTATCGGTCCCCATCGGACCATAACAATAGAATTTTTTTCATATTTTCAAGGGGGGAAATCTGATAACATGGGCAAAAAGTTGCATGTAGGGCTGGCTCTGTTGCTGGTCGCCAGTTTGGCTCTGACCGCTTGCGGTGGAGTGGATCAAAGCCAGGGAGACGGCGGGAAACAAGTGCTCAACCTGACCGAAGCTCAGGAACCGCCAGGGCTGGACAGCTCCACGACGACTGACCAAGTCTCTTTTATCGTTCTAAACAACGTCATGGAAGGCTTGTACCGTCTCGACAAGAACAATGAACCCGTCGAGGGTATGGCGAAGAGTGTGGACATCAGCAAAGACAAATTGTCCTACACCTTTAAACTCCGGGATGCCAAGTGGAGTGACGGTAAACCGGTGAAGGCTCAGGACTTTGAATACTCCTGGAAGCGGGCTCTCGACCCGAAAACCAAATCCGAATATGCCTATATGTTGTACCCTGTCAAAGGGGCCGAGAAATTCAACACCAAAAAAGGTAAAGCTGAAGATGTGGGTGTGAAGGCTCTCGATGATAAAACCCTGGAAGTGAAACTGGAGCAACCGGTTCCCTACTTCCTCGGTCTGACGGCTTTCTCCACTTTCAACCCGCTCCGTAAGGACGTTGTGGAAAAGCATGGCGAACAATACGCCACCGAGCCGGACAAGATGATCTACAACGGTCCCTTCGTCCTGTCCAAGTGGAACCACAATAAAGACTTCCAGTACAAAAAGAACGACAACTATTGGGAAAAAGATGTCGTCAAGCTGGATGAGATCAATGTCAGCATCGTGAAAGACATGAACCAAAAGATGAACTTGTATTCCACCAATAAAGTTGATTTCAGTGCTTTGGGTGAAGATTACAGATAAGTACGAGGGTAAGCCGGATGTGTTCCAACACCAGGAAGCTAGCACATTCTATCTGCAATTCAACACCAATGACAAATTTTTAAAAAATGACAAAATCCGGAAAGCCATCTCAACGGCGATCGACCGTAAAACTCTAACAGAAAAAATCAACAAGAACGGTTCTAAACCCGCCGGTGCTTTGGTTCCCCCGGTGGTGCAAGGTCCCGAAGGTAAATCTTTCCGCGATATTGCCGGGAAAGAGTATGTCAAGTACGACACCAAGGAAGCAAAAAAACTCTTGAAAGAAGGCATGAAAGAAGCCGGTATCAAGGAGATCCCGAAGATCGAACTCCTCGGTTATGACACCAGCAATGCTAAGAAAGATCAGGAGTTTATCAAAGAACAGCTGAACAAGACGCTGGGGATCGATGTGGATCTGCGTCCCTTGTCCTTTGACCAGAAGTTGAAATTGGAAAGCGATGGGGACTTCCAGCTGAGTTATGCCGGTTGGGGTGCCGACTACAACGATCCGATGACCTTCCTGGACCTGTGGATCACTGGTGGTTCCTTCAATCGTGGTGATTGGAGCAACAAAGAATACGACAAACTGATCGAGAAATCTCAGACTAACCCGGACTTCAACAAACGGATCCAAGATTTGGTCAAAGCTGAAGAGCTCCTGATCGATGAAGGGGCGATCGCTCCTCTTTTCTACCGCTCCCAGCTGTATCTGAAACGTCCGACTATAAAAGACATGTATGCACATCCTTTCGGTGCTGACTTCTCCTATAAGTGGGCTCATGTCGAAGGTAAATAAAACGGATCGACACTGGCAGATCCCATAGATAGCGCGAGAAGGTATATGCCAGCCTGGCATATACCTTCTGTGCGCTAATCCAAACAATTTTGGTTGATTTTAAGTTTTTTGAGAAAGGGGAGTGGAACAATGGGGCGTTATATTTTGCAACGATTGGCCTATATGCTGATTACGCTTTGGGTTATTATCACCTTTACCTTTTTCCTCATGCACTCCATGCCGGGGTCTCCCTTGCAAAATGTGGAGAAAATTCCGGAGGAACTCCAGGAGGCGATCCTGCAGGAATACGGGCTGGATCAACCCCTGCCAGTGCAATATGCTCAATTTCTGGGTAACCTTGCCCAAGGAAGTCTGGGTTACTCCTTTAAATATGATGGACGTAGTGTGACAGATCTCTTGA
>CAUGKZ010000214.1 GCA_959600065.1 uncultured Kroppenstedtia sp.
GAGTAATGTACGATGGGGCATGTGTTTCCACTCAATTTGCAACTGGTAGCCACTCTGAGCACCTTGTTCATGGCGCTGATGGTGATCTTGATCCGTCTCAGGGCCTCCAATAAACCCACCAATGCCAAAAAGATTCTGATGCCGCCGCTCGGAATGAGCACCGGCTTTCTAATGTTTGTCTTTCCGCCCTTTCGAATCCCCGTCACTTGGGGACTGGCCGCCTTCGTCACAGGAACATTTCTTTTTGCCCTACCCCTGATCCACACCTCCCGGTTTGAGGTGGGGGAGGGCGGCCAGGTTTATCTTAAACGCTCCAAAGCTTTCATCCTCATCCTGTTCGCGTTGTTAATCATCCGGATGGGAGCTCATGAGTATATAGAGCAATTTATCACTCTGGGACAAACCGCCGGTCTCTTTTTCACCTTGGCCTTCGGCATGCTCCTCCCCTGGAGAATCATGATGTATTGGAAGTATAAAAAACTGAAGGAAAATGCGCTCGTGACGGAGACAAAGTGACTCTATGTACTGGCTAGAATTCAGGCGACAGCCGGGTGGGACTCCGCCCGGCTGTTTTATTCCCCTACATCGATGGCTTTGATCCGCTCCACCTGTTCCCGTAAGATGTATTTCGTAATCAAACCCAGACTGTTTCTAGGAAGCATGTCCACAAAGGCGACTTCCATCAACTGATGTTCCACAAGGCGCTCCCGGCCGTAGCGAAGAACATCCTCTTCAGTCACGGGGGAATTTTCTTCTTTGACCACATACGCACGGGGAACCTCTCCCTTCTCTGAATCCTTCACACCGATCACAGCCACTTCCTCCACACCTTCCATCCCCGCTAGGACCTTCTCCACCTCGGAGGGCAACACTAGTTCCTCATTGCAATAAATCAGGTCACTACTGCGATCCATCACATAAAGGAGTCCGTCTTCCTCCAGCCTGCCGATATCTCCGGTATGAAACCAGCCGTCTTGAATCACCCTCTCCGTTTCCTCCGGATCCTTCCAATATCCCGGTGTCACTTGTGGGCCCCGATACAAAATCTCTCCGATTTCCCCCGGCGATACATCCTCGCCGGATTTTGGATCCACCACTTTGATCTCGCCGAGGAGCTTCTTTCCTGCAGAGTGACTGGTGGAAATCCCCATACTCGGGTTCCAGAAAGTGATTCCACCCGCCACTTCACTTGCACCATACATCTGGACAATCGGAAATCCCAGAGAGGTATATTGCCGGATCACTTCTTCTGTCACCGGACCCCCACAGATAAAATCCCGCATCGAACCTGTATCCCAATCCCTGTTCATCGCGCCGGGAAGCATATAGCTCAACATTCCAGGCAGGCTCAACAAGTGATTAATCCGCTCCCGCTCCACCACTTCCCAGGCTCTAACGGGATGGAAATCCGGCATGAATACCACGGTCCCTCCGAGCAAAAGGGCATTGACCATGGCTGACAACCCGTTGGTTCGGAAAAGCGGGGTGGAGATCAGAAAACGGTCGCCCCTCCGCACATCCAGAGTCAAACTGGCGGCCACCCCGAAGGCGTGGAAATTGGCATGGGTCGTGATCACCCCCTTGGGCTTGCCAGTGGTACCAGAAGTATAGGTAAGGGCCAGTGGATCTTCCGGATCCACTGGCAGATCTGGCTCCGTATCCGGATATTCCAGAAGAGCTTCTGCAAAGGGAGGATTCAGTTTCTGGTCAATGCTGACCCGAACCATCCTTTCCAGAAATTCGCAGGATTCCAACTCATCGGCGGTTTCGGAAAACTCTTCGTCAAAGAAGAGAAGTTTGGGCTCACTATGTTCCATTCCCTGCCGAAGTTCTTCTAAACTGAGCCGCCAATTGAGGGGAACCGCCACCACCCCCAGTTTGGCTGCCGCCAGTAATACCGTGGCAAAGGGGTGATTGGTACTGCAAAGGATGGCGATCCGATCCCCTTTTTGCACATCCAATTCCATCATAAAATGGGCCAACCGGTTCACCCGCCGGTTCAATTCCCAATAGGTCACGCGCTCGTCTTCATACACAACGGCTTCCTGATGTGGCGAAAAATCGGCTCGGTTTCGCAACATCTCGCCCACAGTAAACATCACTTGCACACCCCTGTTAGAAATGTATTTATAAATGAATTAGGCCCTCATCACAGCCATTATATAACAGAAAAATAGATCTCAAAAGGAGCTTTCTTTTAAACATCGAAATATTTACAACGGAGAACACCGAGAGCCATTACATCGATCTTGACGTTTCTAGAGAAATTCCTGCAAAACGGGGAATGGTGGACCTCGGTGACCTCAGCGAATTCTACAACTCACATCGGCTCCTGTAAACCCGCACCACCTTCTCACAGCAACTGAAAGCGAATCATCCAAAAACCCGGAACCACCTCTTTTTTTCCAACCTCGGTAAAACTCAGTTATTGCCAAAAGATCTAGGATTAAACTGATAGGCCAAAAAGCTCGCCTGATCAGGCGAGCTTTTCCTTTTTCAGCATCCTTCCTTACCTTCCCATGTTTCCTCCGAAACCACACGGATGCCGTGGCGGCGGAGGAGAGCCGCTGTCACGCCCCGTCCCGCTTTCTTCGACTTGCTGAAGGTGCCGTCATAGATCCTACAGCTTCCGCAGGAGGGACTTCGCTCTTTCAAGATGGCTTCCGTGGCACCCACAGACTGAGCCATGGCCAGTGCCTCCTGGGCCCCCTCCACAAATTGTTGAGTGACATCGTTTCCTCGATTGTCGATCACCTTTGCTTTGCCTTCCAGCACATCGTCACCGTCTCCGCCGACGATCTCCGCTGGATTGCGGGGAGTGGAAAGTCCCCCCATCTGTTCGGGACAGACGGGGATGGCCTTTCCTTCCTGCACCAGCTTCCGGATCTCCTCGATCAGATTGTGTTTTTTATCATAACGGCAGTGGACCCCGGCGAAGCAGGCACTCACGATCTTCACCCCCGCCGGTCTGTTTTTATGATCCATAGATCCGCAACCTCTTTCTAAATAAAGTATCTCCGTGTGTGTTAGGGTGCCATGCCTTCCCCCTTGTCAATCTCTCATCGGACAGACAGAATTAAACGCTCCAGTGCCAAGGTCTTGTCGATCCGACCCGACTTGATATCCCGCTCCGCCTCGATGGACTGGAACAACCATTCCCGCAAAGCCCCCTCCGAACAAGTGTGGACCTGTCGCAGAGCCAGTTTCACCGGATAGGGATGAACTTTAAGTGTGGATGCTATCTCCCGCTCCGACATCCCCTTAGCAGCTAACACCTTGACTTGGAGCATCAGGCGGAATTGACGGATGATCAACGCGAGGATCCGGATCGGTTCCTCCCGGTTCTGCAACAGATCGTAAAAGAGAGCGATCCCTTCGGCAGTTTTCCGTCGGGCCACTCGATCCACCAGTTTAAATACATCCTGCTCCAAAGTACGGGGGACCATCTCCGCCACAGTCTCTGGCGTAATCCTGCCGGAGGTCCCGACATAGGTGGCCAATTTTCGGATTTCCATATCGAGAAGCTGCAGATCGCCTCCCACCTGGCGGATGAGAGCCTCTGTAGTTCGGGGATGCACCTTCACTCCAGTCTCTTTCAACTTCCCTGCCACCCAACGGGGGAGTTCCTTGGAATCCAAGGGTTGAAAAACGACTTCCCGAACCTTTCTTTTCAGATCCTTCACCACTTTTTTCCTTACATCCAACTTCTCTGCAGACACGGTAATCACCAGCATATTCCCTTCCAGGGGACGGGCAGCGTAACGGACCAACTCCTCCGGCCGATGTTCTTGTTTCTCCTTGCCCCGATTAGCAGTGAGAAACCAAGCGTTCTTCCCCACCACCAACCGGTGTCCACCAAAAAAAGAGGGAGTCTCCGCCTCCAACACCAGGTCTTGGATCGGCATCTCCTCCAAATCCATCACTGTATGATTCCATTGCCGATCTTCTCCACCCCCCAGCACCGCATCCTCCAGACGCCGGATCGCATCTTCCATGAGGAAAGTTTCCATTCCGTAAAACAGGTAGACCGGTGCGAACTGGCCGGACTCAATCTCCTTGATCCACTTATCATCCATGATGTGCGTCCCCCTTTTACGAACCGGGTCTGTCCCCGAACTTACTCAGCCGATCCTGCTTCGACGTAAAATCCCGCTTCTGTCCATCCATTGTACCATACAGAGAAGCCCCCTCCGTGGCATGAGAAGGGGCTGGGAAATATTCTAGTGGAGGTTATGGATGAGAGGGGAGTACTTGTTTTCATACTCAATTTATGGATTTGTATCCCTGGGCGAATCCGGGTCCCCGATCGAAAAAAGCGACCGGCCCTCGTCGATCGCAAGCGGTGTGAAGTTTCAGAGAGTGTTTGGTTACTCCGAGCCAGATCCGGAGCAACCCCTGCACCCTCGCCGCTGAAATTGCATTCAATTTCTGCTCA
>CAUGKZ010000215.1 GCA_959600065.1 uncultured Kroppenstedtia sp.
GATGAAGTTCTCTGACACCTTATTGGATGAAGGGGTCTATGCTCAGGGAATTGTTTTTCCCACGGTGGCGAAGGGCCAAGCTCGTGTTCGCACCATTGTGACGGCAGGCCACTCCAAAGAGGATCTGGAGCAGGCACTGGCGGCTTTTGAGCGTGCCGGAAAAAAGCTGGGGATCAGTTGACAGAGGGGAGGCAGCCGGAAGCGACCGGCTGTCTTTTTTTGAAAGAGAAACAAGAAAACTAGTTTGCAAAACAAACATAGTTCTAAAAGTATCTACCGCTTTACGAGAAATGCCTGCTGAGAAGGAGGTCCCCTCATTGAAGGTGGCCTCCACCTTCGATATAATTAACAAAAGAGTGATTCCAGATCTCCCCTTTCTCCTTCATTGCGAGATCGAGAGCGGCAGCAGCAGCTTGCTGAGTCGGGGGGGATGGGGGTTTATATTCTGTGATCTTGAATGGTTTTCACTCCCTGTTCCAGAGGGAAGGGGTTTCCATATTGGAGGGAAATAATATGAACGAAGAGATGCGTCGGTATTTTACGCCGCCGGATCTGAAGGCGGCTAAGAAGCGTGGGAAAGAAGCTATCTCCGTGTTGGAATTTGAACATATCCCCAACGAAATGAGGGGAATCGGCAAAGGAAAGAAGTACTTGATCAAAACCTATGGTTGCCAGATGAATGTGCATGATTCCGAGACAATCGCTGGCATCCTAGAACTGATGGGTTACCGTTCCACGGAGGTGGAGGAAGAGGCAGCGGTCATCCTGATCAATACCTGTGCCATTCGAGAAAATGCAGAGGACAAGGTGTTTGGCGAGATTGGACGGCTGAAGACGTTGAAGACGGAAAAGCCAGAGCTGGTGTTGGGGATGTGTGGTTGCATGTCCCAGGAGGAGTCGGTTGTCAACCGGATTCTGCAGAAGCATCAGCATGTGGACCTGATCTTTGGCACTCACAATATTCACCGCCTTCCAGATCTGCTTTGGGAGGCACTGATGAGCAAAGAGATGGTGGTGGAGGTTTGGTCCAAGGAAGGCGACATTGTGGAGAACCTTCCCAAGGTACGTGAAGACGGGCTGAAGGCTTGGGTCAATATCATGTATGGCTGTGATAAATTTTGCACCTATTGTATCGTCCCCTTTACCCGGGGCAAGGAGCGGAGCCGCCGGCCGGAGGATGTATTGGAGGAAATCCGGGATCTGTCTCGCAAGGGATATAGAGAAGTCACGCTGTTGGGTCAGAATGTGAACGCCTATGGAAAGGATTTTGAGGACAGAGAGTACCGTTTCGGCGATTTGATGGAGGACGTTCGCAAAATCGGAATTCCCCGGGTTCGGTTTACTACGAGTCATCCGCGGGATTTTGACGATCATCTGATTGAAGTGCTGGCTCGGCGGGGCAATTTGGTGGAGCATATCCATCTCCCGGTTCAATCCGGAAACAATGGGATTCTCAAGATTATGGCCCGGAAATACACCCGGGAACGGTTCCTGGAACTGGTGGATAAGATTAAGGCGGCGATTCCCGATGCGGTTTTAACTACAGATATTATCGTCGGATATCCGGGAGAGACAGAGGAGCAGTTCGAGGATACCCTTTCCCTGATGAGAGAGGTAGAGTTTGATTCAGCTTTCACCTTTATCTACTCGCCGCGGGAAGGGACACCGGCAGCGAAGATGAAGGATGATGTTCCGATGAGTGTAAAAAAGGAACGATTGTATCGCCTGAATCACTTGCAAGATGAGATCAGCTTGAAGAAAAATCTCGCATTGAAGGGTCAAGTGATGGAAGTATTGGTGGAAGGAGAGAGCAAAAAAGATCCCAATTTCCTCTCCGGCCGCACTCGTACAAATAAGTTGGTCAATTTTCAGGGACCGAAACATTTGATCGGTGAGTTTGCACAGGTTCAGATCACGGAGCCTCGCACCTGGACTCTGAAGGGAGAATGGGTAGAGGGGCCCTCCGTCGGGAAGGTGGGGAGTTGAGAATGGAAATGCTAAATCCGGATCACCCGATTCTGGCTCATGCATCCAACCTGGGACGTCGCTTGTCGGAGACAGAGGAGATTCACCGCTTTCATCTGGCTGAGGAGCAGGTCAATCGGAGCCGCCGAGTTCAGGGACTGATCGAGGAGATCAAACGGAAACAAAAAGAGCTGGTTCACGCGAAACACTATGAAAAGCCGGAGTATACCCGACGCTTGGAACAAGAACTGGATCGCCTGCAGTTGGAGATGGACAATCTGCCCATCGTCAAGGAGTATCAGCAATCCCAAGTGGAGATGAATGATCTTCTGCAGACACTGACGCAAGCTTTGGCGGGGGCGGTTTCGGAAAAACTGGATTTGGATGTCGGCGGTGATGTCGGCGGGGGTTGCGGTAGCGGGGGACCCTGCGGCTGTCGCTGAACTTTTTGGACCTGCGATGGGATGCAGGTCTTTTTTTTGTGAAATCCATTCAGACTTCAGCGAGGAGAAAGTCTTTTATAGAACTTTCCTATGGTTTTTAGGCACCCTAGACTATGGCCCTGCATACTATTTGTACTGAACGATTGTTTGGAGGAGGGAGTATCGTGTCAAATACAAACAGCGGAATGCAATGCCGACAAATCATCACCAAAGCGGTCACCGGCAAAGGCAGCAAGTTCTCCCAGACAACGCACTCCATCCAGCCCCCCGACCACATTTCCAGTATCTTGGGTGCCTGGATCATCAACCACAAATATGATGCCAACCGGGTGGGGGATGTGATCGAGGTCACTGGGAGCTATGATATCAACCTCTGGTTTTCATTCAACCGGAACACCAAGACGGAAGTGGCCAATCACACGGTGCGGTATGTAGAGCAGGTTCCGCTGAGCTACTACGACAGCCATGTGCGGGAGGAAACCATGGAGGTCAGCGCAGTGGCCACTCAACCTCCCAACTGCATCGAAGCCACCATTGCCGGAGATGGAGAGGTCCTAGTCCGGGTGGAACGGGAATTTTACGTGGAGATGGTCGGTGAAACCAAGGTTTGTGTTTGGGTAAACCCCGGTGGCTGTGATGACTGGGATGATAAAGGAATGGACGGCTCGGAGATGGAGGAGGAAATCTCAGACGGTTTTGAGGATCTGGATCCTGAGTTGGTGATCGATGATCTGAGCGACTGATTTTTCACATTCCATCACGGCAGGGGAGGCAGGATGCCTCCTTTTTCTTTTGATGCACTAACCACAGAGACGTTCTTCACATAACATATCAGCAGATTGGTTTTAGGATCCGCGAAAGGAGAAGAGATATGGAAGCGCACTTGCTCCCGATCAACCAGACGGATGAAGGGAGGTTCCAGAGCCGGCTGGTCACCCCTGAAAACACTCTTGCTCCTTCGCTCTACCTAGACTCGTCTTTGCGCGATACTTATACAGAACAGATGATTATATTAAATGATGGTAATGCAGTGGAGCGTGCAGGTGACGCCGATTATCGAATTGCTTTTTTGCAGTTGCATGGGATTCGGACGGTGAATGGAAAGACCCGATTGCTCAAGCGATATATTGTAGCTGTTTTTCAGACCCAAGTGTTGCTGATGTATAGCTCCAATGGTCCGATGGCTTGGCTTGCGGGAGGGCGATCGAGTAAGAAGGAGACTTTTCGCAGGGTGAATCCCCAGGAAAACTCACGGGAAGTCCGGCGCGTAAAAAATCTGTCTGTGCGGGCTTTGTACGCGATGGGGTTGGACTATGGTGTCGTTAAAATCGGCATTCTGCCGGGAAACATGGTGACGGTGTTGGATGTCAATCCCAGCCCCCGGCTGAATCAGGAGATGACGCGATCTTTTACCGAAGCGATCCTTCAATACAGTCGGAAACTCCCCAAAATGGTGGCAAAGCTGGATCAGGTGGTTCTTGGAGCCGATCCGGAATTTATCCTGCGTAAACCGAGTGGGGACTTGATGATGGCTTCTGACTATTTTCCGCGCTACGGTAGAGTGGGCTGTGATGCGATTTGGCATGGGGAAGATCGGTCCGCGAAGCCGCTGGTAGAGGTCCGTCCTCGACCCACCCCGGAACCGCGGGAGTTGGTGATCCGGATCTATAGGGGCTTGATTCAGGCGGCGCGACGGATCAAAGACGGCCGGATTCAGTGGTTGGCAGGAGCACTCCCCCATCCAGGTTTCCCCCTGGGAGGTCATATTCATTTCAGTGGAGTCCATCTCAACTTTAAACTGTTACGTGCCTTGGATCATTATCTGGCCCTGCCCTTGATGCTGGCAGAGGATCCGAAGGGAGCGCGCCGCCGTCCCAAATATGGATTCCTGGGGGATTTTCGGCCTCAATTCCATGGTGGTTTTGAGTATCGAACTCTGCCCAGTTGGCTGGTTTCCCCTACTCTGACCAAAGGGGTCATAGCTGCGGCTAAGTTGGTGGCTGCTCGGTATCCGTTGTTACGGGCCG
>CAUGKZ010000216.1 GCA_959600065.1 uncultured Kroppenstedtia sp.
GTTGTACCTATAATAATATAACTCATAAAGAGAGAAGCCCCTTGTTCTCCGCCCAACCGACTGTAAAGCAAAGAGAGAACAAGAGGTATAATCGGCATCATCAATAACATCATATTCTTCATAAAGTCTTTCAGATCTTTTTCAAAGATCGCACCCACACGTTGCAAGTTCACTTATACCAACTCCTTTCCAGTCACTTTTAAAAAGATTTGTCCCAGTGTAGGATCATCCGTATGCATGGTTTTGATGTTTCCGCTGGCCACGAGTTCTCTGATTTGATCTGCATTAGCCGCTTGATTTTGAATGACCAGTTTTTCACCCGCAAGGGTTTCCACGTGGAAAGCATGGGTGGAATATTTATACCGTAGCGCGTCCGGCGAGCCCAGTTCCTGTATCTGGCCGTGATCTAAAAAGGCCACACGATCACACAATACTGTCGCTTCTTCCATGTTATGTGTCGTCAAAAAGATCGTAGTCCCCGCTTTATTCAGCTCCTGCAAGCCTCGATGAATGTGCGCTACATTGCTTGGATCTAATGCCGATGTCGGTTCATCCAGGAATAGGAGTTTCGGCTGGTGTATGAGCACCTTGGCCAGTAAGACACGCTGTTTCATTCCTTTGGACAACTTGGCAACCACTTTGCCGCCTTCCCTCTCCATATTGACTTTGCGTAACATCACATCCATTTGACTGAGGGGTGCATCGTACAATTTACAGAATAACTTCAAATTATCGTATACGGTCAACCGTTCATATAGAGAGCTGGTATCAGATAAAATCCCGATTTGTGATTTAAATTTTGTGGATTGAAATTGCTCCGGCTCCATCCCCAAAACTTTCACATCTCCGGCTGTTTTCTCAAGCTCTCCCGTCAAAATCTTGATGGTGGTTGTTTTACCTGATCCGCTCGGTCCCAGTAGCCCCCAGATTTCTCCTTCCTTCACATCGAAATTGATATCGCGGATTGCAACATTCTGATCAAAGCTTTTCCCTAAACCGGTGACCTCGATCATCTTTTTCAACGGAATATCCCCTTTACCTTGGTTTGGTCTCCTCTCCATCGTCCGATCATCCAGAAGCCCGAAGGAGTGGTTGCTGATCTAGTTTGACCCAGGGCTATTGCTTAACCATACAGTGGATGATGGGAACGAAACGACCCTTTCCCTCTTCCCATTGCCCCCCATCGTAAAATATCGCTTGAGGGACGGGGATGCTAGGACGAAGAACGCATAGCGAGACCCGGGAGCGGAAAGCGACCCTGGCGAGACTTGTGCCCTATGGGTGCAAAGGCTCTTCACCCTCCCACCATCCCGACCTGTTTTCCTACCTAAAATAGGGCGAATCAACACGCCTGAGTTTGATCATATCGTGGCAGGATCGCTCACGCATTAATTTCAAGGTATGATGTGGGGAATCCGAGGTCAATGGTACCAATCTGGGGTTGAATGAGGGGTGACGCAATACGGCATCTCCATGCATAAAGGATGAAATGTACCAGAAGAGTTTAGCCATATTTCGGTTGGGTAATCGTGTTCACCCACACTCACAAGGAAGTAATGACTGGCCGTTCCAAGGCAAGGCCAAGCCTCGCGGAAGCAAAGTAGGGAGGAAAGTGGCTCCTCGAAGCGTTGTGAAACCTGTCGGCAGGCCGGTCTGGATAGGGTTTCACATTTCGATTTCGTTGAACCTGGCGATCCCAAAATCCCTCCATGTGAAACCCAACCCTCCCTATATGGTGCGAAGAGCAAGTCAACCTAAGGCATCATACCCAGCAGGTATGGCAACTTTTTCGTCCCCTCGTAAGACTTCTCCGCTGGGTAGGATGGCAACCTTGCCATCGAGATTGTAGTGCCTGTGGTGCTACCTTAATCTAGAGCTTCAGCTCCTTTGGATTGTAGTGCCTGTGGTGCTATCTCTATTCCAGGGCTTTAGCCTATTGAGATGGTAGTCTGTGTTGTAAAGGTCTCTTTGCACCCATAGGGCACAAGTCTCGCCAGGGTCGCTTCCGCTCCCAGGTCTCGCTATGGCAGCACACGACTCCCTTCCAACGCCTGTTTGTCAGTATCTATTTTGTTTCCTTTCCCTTCTCTCCGGTGAGGATCGCCAAGTGACCAGAGAGGCTCTGGATCTTTGAGGGGGTGAAGCCCCCCTGTTCCCCGTCACAGTCTATACTCTGGCGAGGTTCCGTATGGATAGTCAAGTGTCGGGTATGAAAATAAAGAAGGTCGTCACTTTCCGGCCACTTTTGGGTTAAATGAGAGGACAGCATAGACCAGACACTATCCAGGGAGGCTTCCTTGACCAGCAGTACATCTAACCGGTCGTCATCCAGACGACTGTGGGGAAAGAATCCCGGTACGCCGCCGATATAGGAGCCGTTGCCCACCAACAGCAGAGAGGCTTCCCCTTCAAAGCTTCCGTTCTCCCAGGTGGCGGCCAGCCGAAAAGGGCGGGGGTGGAGCCAATTTTGGGCAGCACTCAGAAAATAAGCGAGTCGCCCGTAGCGTTGTTTGTTTTTGCTGGCAATCTGGGCCGACACTTGGGTAATCAGGCCGATCCCCCAGAAATTGAGAAAAAACCGTTCCCCGTCGACTTTTCCTACATCCACCTTGCGTTCTCGCCCCTGCAGAATCTGGTCTAGAGCGGTGGGGATGTCCTGTGCTATTCCGATGGCTCGGGAAAAATCATTGCATGTGCCACCGGGAAGGATGGCGAAGCGGGGTCGCTGAGGAAGGCGGGCGAGGGCATTGGCCAGTTCGTGAACGGTGCCGTCCCCGCCTGCGGCGATCACCAAATCCGCCTCACCGCTTTCATTTTCCACCCATCGCGCTCCATCCCCCGCCCTCTCTGTCTGACGGATGTGGACAGAGGGGAAACGATTCTGCAGACGGCGGCGGATCTGGGGGAGATGTTCCAACAACCGCCCCTGCCCCGCGGCGGGATTGACGATCAGGTCCACCCGTTCCATGGCGTGACCCCTCCTGGGAGTAAGAAGTTGGACTTAGTTTACACCATGGGCAGCGGGAGGATGCTCAAGATAGACATCAGTTTTCAGACTTTCTCATCTCCCGGTTCTCTGTGGTGTAACTCTCTGTATAGGGGGGCGAGGCGGCGGTAAAGATCGGCTCGGAGCCAGAAGGCGGAGTCGATGAAACCGGAGTAGCGCTGGGCTACCCTGCGGGTGATTCTTTCTCCGAATTCCAGCCAGAGGGCGGCGAAATCGTGGGCTGGATCGCCGATGGAGGCATCCGACCAATCGATCACTCCTGTCAGGTGATGTTTCTCGACGAGGAGATGGGCGGCGCTCAGATCACCATGTATGGGGGAGGGCGGGAGAGGAGCTTTTTTCCATTCCCGATACAGATCTTGAAAAAGCTTCGTCCACCCTTCCCGCCGGGATGCTTCCATGGATGGAAACAGGGCTTCCGCCACTCTCTCCTCCAGCTCTCGGTGCTTTTTCATCCAGTCGGCTCCGCCGGGGAAATCTGAAAAAGGGTTTATCTGGTGGAGGGTACTGAGAAACTGTCCCAGCTCCCGCAGGAGGGTGGAAGAGCAGGATCCGGTGGTAAGCGCAGTTCCCGCAAGCTTTCGGTAACCCCCGAAAGGGAGGGGCCCCCTCAGATGGAGCACTTCATATCGGGGAACATCAACAGGCAGATCCGGGGCTGCCTGTTCCAAAAAAGACGCCTCTCTTTTCAGTCGTTCGATTTCTTGAGGGCGGCGGGGAAAACGGAAGATCCATTCTTCGTTTACTTCCAGTACGTAGAAATCCCATCCTTCCTCATGAGACCGGATGCTTTGAATCTGCAGCTCGGGAAGGGCGGACTGAATCCTATCGATCAATGATAGCAGCCTCCTGTCAGGAGAGATTTTTCCGGTTCTGCTTGAGTTGCCTCACTCCTTGACCGAAAGAGAAGCGGCGCTTCCTTTGGGGACGAGAAGCCATGCGGCTACCAGAGCGGCGATGCTGAACAGTGCCGCGCTTAAAAATGCCGTGTCCAGGGATTGGGCCAGGAAGTGGCTTACCTGTTGGGCTACTTCCTCAGGCAAGGTAGCCAGTCCTTCGGGCTGAGTCACCCCTTGGGCTTGTTCCAGTTGGTGGATGGTTTTTGCACTCAGTTCGTCCTTATGGGCGGTGATATAAGTGGTGATCTCATCTTTTAAATGGAAGCTTAGGATCGCCCCCATCAGAGTGACCCCACAAGCGCCTCCCATAGAGCGGGAAAACATCTGGGAAGAGGTGGCGGAACCCCGCTCGTTGCCACTGACGGCATTTTGCACGGCTACGATGTAAGTCGTCATAGACAGACCCAGTCCACATCCCAGTACAAACATACTTATCAGCACCCAGATATAAGGGGTGTGGGCATCCATCAGAAGAAAACTGAGCGCCGCCAGGGAGATCAACACGGTTCCGGTAACAGTCGGCG
>CAUGKZ010000217.1 GCA_959600065.1 uncultured Kroppenstedtia sp.
AGCCCTAGATTAAGGAAGTACCATAGGCACTACAATCTGAAATCAAGGAGGCCATCCTACCCAGTGGAGAATCTGGAGAAGGGCCCCGGCTTTGCCCCTGCCCGATGGTCAGATTCGGAGCGGATCGTCTTCCCTTCCTTGTTAGGATGGCAGAGTCGCGTGGTAGAACACGGGCTCCCCATCTGAAATATGGCTAATCAGCCGCCTGGCTGTCAACCTCTTTTCCTCTCCTGGGGAGACGGATTTGGGTTGTGCTATACTGAATGAAATCGGTACTTTTTTCCGGTATTTTGAAGGGATAAGTGGAGGGTCTCATGATACGGGTAGACAAGCTAGTGAAGAGCTATGGCGGCAAACGGGTAGTGGACGCCGTGGGATTTGAAGTGGCGGAGGGAGAGGTGTTCGGTCTGTTGGGACCAAACGGTGCAGGGAAAACCACCACTATGGAGATCATGGAGGGCTTGAGGAAACCGGATGCCGGACAGATCCATCTGTTTGGGGTGGATGCCCTTCGCAAACCGAAGGAGGTCAAAGAGCTGATCGGGATCCAACTTCAGTCCACGGCTCTGTTTGACCACCTGACCACCCGGGAGAGCATTCTCCTTTATGGCAGCTTTTATCGGAACATGCGAGGGGTGGGGGAGTTGTTGAAGGATTTCGATCTAGTAGAGAAAGAAAAAACCCTAGTGAAACACCTCTCCGGCGGTCAGCGGCAGCGACTGGCGATTGCACTGGCGGTGGTTCACGATCCGCGGGTGATCTTCCTGGACGAACCCACGACTGGATTGGACCCCCAGGCCCGTCGTGATTTGTGGGAAATTATTTTCCGCTTAAAAGGGGAGGGACGGACGATTTTTCTATCCACTCACTATATGGAAGAAGCGGAACAACTGTGTGATCGGGTGGCGATTATGGATTCCGGCCGGGTGATCGCGCTGGATACTCCGGCGGGTTTGATCCGGGAATTGGCTTCAGAGAGTATGGTGGAGTTCGTGACGGAGGAGGGGGTTCCAGAAGCCTCCCTGCGTGGATTGAGCGGAGTGAAGGATGTGAAGCACACCGGTGATGGGCTCACTCTGCTGCCGACGGATGATCTGCGGGGAACCCTGGCAGAGTTGATTCCCTTGGCAGGTGAGACGGGGCTGACACTAAAAGGGCTCCGGACACGGACGGCCACCTTGGAAGATGTCTTTTTGGAACATACGGGAAAGAGGCTGGCTGACCGATGAAAGCCTATTGGCGATTGACGTGGGCGCAATTGCTGCTCTTTCTACGGAATAAGAACACCATTATCTGGTCATTAGTTCTTCCTATCTTGATTATCCTGGCCCTGGGTACCTTTATGGGAAAGGGAACAGATCAGTTTCAGTTGACGGTGGCTGTGGCAGATGAAGACGATACGACTGCCTCCCGGACCCTGGTGAAGTCCTTAACTAAAACTTTTACGACGGTAAACACCACTCGCTCTGAAGGGTTGTCCCAAGTGAAAAAGGGAGAAGCCCAAGCCTTGGTTGTGTTGAAAAAGGGTTTGGGGGAACGCCTGCGTTCCGCCGAATACGGAGACAAAGGAGCCAAAGATGCTTCCACGTTGGTTTCTCTCTATCTGGATTCGAGCAATCCGACGGTTTCCCAAATGGGGGCGACGGTGGTCCGGGATGCGGTAGATCGACTCAACCAGGAGGCGGTAAACTATCAGCCTTCCGTGGGGATGAAAGTAGTCAACATTCAGACGCAACCCTTGGATTATATCGACTTTTTGGTTCCAGGAATTTTGTCTGTGATGATCTTGAGCAATAATCTAAATGGAGTGGCGGGTACTATCGCTTCCTGGCGGGAGCGGGGGATCTTGCGCCGGATGCAGGGGACTCCATTGAAAAGCTCCACCTTTATCGCCGCCCAGATTACGGCCCGAGTGATGTTGAACAGTCTGCAGGCGGTGCTAGTGATCCTGGTGGCTTATATGGTCTACGGAGTCCATGTCTACGGGTCTTGGTTGTTGCTCCTCATGTTCTTGCTGTTGGGGACACTCACCTTTATGTCCATCGGCTTTATCATTGCCAGTCTGACCCGAACTCCGGAAAGTGCAGGCCCGATTGCAGGTATGATCTCATTTCCGATGATCTTTGTCGGTGGTATTTTCTTTCCCGTACGGGATCTGCCAGGGATTTTGCAACCGATCGTGAAAGCGATCCCCATCGGTTATCTAACTGATGCTCTCCGGGCGGTAATGAATGAGGGGGCCACCTTGGCTCAGACGGCGACTCCGGCGATCGTGCTGACGGCCTGGCTAGTGGTTTCCTTCACAGTGGCCTCCCTCACCTTCAGGTGGGATGTAAAATAAAGACAGGGGGGAACAGAGAATGATCCTGGGAATCGGTACGGATTTGGCTGAGATTTCCCGGATTCGCCGTGTGGGACTTAGGCGATTGGCTGAGCGGATTCTTTCCAAAGAAGAGCTGGCGTGGTTGCCGGACACAAATCAACGTCGGGGGGAATGGCTCGCCGGTCGTTTTGCCGCCAAAGAGGCGGTAGCCAAAGCGACAGGAACCGGAATTGGAGGACAGCTCAGCTTTCGGGAGATCGAAATTTTTAATGACGTCAAGGGAAAACCTTGGGTGCGGATGGCTCCTGAAGTGTTGAAGGGGTTCGGATGGGAGCAAGATGTTACCATCCATCTTTCCATCACTCACAGTGAGGAGCATGCCCTCGCCTTTGTGGTTGTGGAAGGCGGATAGTCCCGGATCGCCTGTCATCCTTGTCTGCATATCCGGACAGGTCCGGTCATATAGTTATAACGCGGTTGGGAGGGGAGTTATTTGTATCTCTGCACTGCACAGGAGATGCGCGATCTGGACCGGTGCACCATCGACAGGATGGGTTTGCCGGGGATGGTTCTGATGGAAAATGCGGGTCGAGAGGCTGCCCGCGCATTGCTGGAACGCTTTCCGGAAGCGAAGAAGGCTGTGGTTTTGGCCGGTTCGGGCAATAACGGTGGGGACGGCTTTGTTATCGCCCGACACTTGGCTGCTGCCGGCTGGGAGGTTTCGATTGGCCATCTGGGACAGGTGGAGAAGATGTCTCCGGAGACGCAGACTTTTTACGGGGTTTGCCGGCAGATGGGAATTCCTATCGTAGGTAAAAATGAGTCGGAGAAGTGGATCGGCACCGCCGATGTGGTGGTGGATGCACTGCTGGGGACTGGTGTGCGGGGAGAGTTGCGGGAGCCTGTTCGGACCTTGATCCACCAAGTCAATCGGACTTGTCAAGGGTTTGTACTCGCTGTAGACATCCCGAGTGGGGTGGATACTGACACGGGGGCCGTGCTCGGAGAGGCGATCCGAGCGGATCTGACGGTCACCTTTGCTGCTGCGAAGTGGTGTCATTACCTGCGTCCTGCCGCTGAATATCGGGGGGAGCTGAAAGTGGTCGACATCGGAATTCCTCCAGCGGTAGTGACAGAGAATCCACCCCGGGCCCAGCTCAACCAGCCGTCTCTGTGGGAGAAACATCTATCTCCCCGATCTCCCTGGAGTCATAAAGGGTCCCATGGTCACCTCTTGGTACTGGGTGGGTCCCAGGGCATGCTGGGGGCTGCCGCCCTCTCCGGAATGGCCGCCCTTCGATTCGGAGTCGGGATGACGACTTTGGGTGTCCCCCATGGGCAGGTGGGGCCCCTGGCTGCCAAAGTGACGGAGCCCTTGATCTGGGGTTGGCCCGATGGACCGGAAGGTGGTTTTTCCGGGGCATTTCCCCCAGATTGGGAAGAGAGGGCGCCTCGATTCACCGCCGTTGCCGTCGGTCCCGGTCTGGGCCGATTTACAAGGGAGAAGACTTGGCTAGAAAGATTGCTCCGGGAAGTATCTGTCCCAGTGGTGCTGGATGCTGATGGACTCAATATTCTCTCTGGTGACCTGTCGTTTCTGGAACAACGACAGGGACCAACGGTGTTGACCCCCCATCCTGGAGAGATGGCCCGTCTGTTGGGAATCTCTGTGGAGGAAGTGGAGTCTTCCCGGCATCAGGTGGCAGTGGATGTGGCGGAAAGATATGGGGTGACAACGGTGTTGAAGGGGACCTTTACTGTGATCGCTTTTCCTGACGGCCAGCAAGTGATTCACCCCGAATCGTCTCCCGCCCTAGCCAAAGCCGGGTCCGGGGATGTGCTCACAGGAATTCTGGGAGGAGGGTTGGCCCGGGGGATTCCAGTAGAGAGTGCAGTTTCCCTGGGAGTTTACCTCCATAGTTCGGCGGGCCGGTTGGCCACAGTCGCTTCGGCTCACTCCGTCCTCGCTTCCGATGTGATCCATCATCTCGGGAGAGCTATCCATCAGATTCATTGATCGTGCCCGTGCCCGACCGACACATCTCTTGGGAACCGGGCGGCCCCCGCTCCCACAGGGAAAGGGATGATGAAATGCGTCGGACCG
>CAUGKZ010000218.1 GCA_959600065.1 uncultured Kroppenstedtia sp.
AAGAAACAGATTCCCTTCGTTAAACAGATGGCGCCTGACCGCCTTCATCTCTTTTCCCCCTTTCTTCGGTTCCCCTTTTTTTCTTCAGTTCCCTTAGGAAAACCTCCCGCCACTTCGGCGGTTCCCAGGTGACCGCCAGGATGCCGCCGTGGGGGAGGGAACGCTCCCAGAACCTGCTGGGATCCCCCTCCAAATGGTGGGAGATAAACCAACGAATCGGCCCCCCGTGGCTGACGGCCACCGTCACATCCCCAGAGCCCAATTCCAAGGGGATGCGGTCCAACCAACGTTGCAACCGGGACTCCATCTCAGCCCCTGTTTCTCCTCCTGGTGGGGAAACCCGGTGTGGATGAGCCAGCCAACGCTGTAACTGCTCTGGAGCCTGGGCGTGGATTTCATCATAGGTGAAACCCTCCCATTCGCCAAAGGAAAGCTCCCGCAAATGGGAGGTCGGTTCCACCTCCGCTTCGGGAAATTGGGTCAGCAACGGCTCTGCTGTCTGACGGCAGCGGAGCAGGTCACTGGTCCAGATCCGTCGGACCTGCAGGCCGGACAAGGCTTCCGCCGCCTCTTCCGCTTGTTCTCTACCCACCTGATTCAGAGCCGGATCTGACCAGCCACAATAACGCCGCTCCCGGTTAGCCTGGGTTTCCCCATGGCGAAGCCAGACTAAAATCAACTCGACACCCCCGTCAGCAATAACCACAGCAAAAGAATTCCTGCCTCTGTTGCCTCCACCAAAGCTCCATAAAGATCTCCTGTCCAGCCTCCCAGCCGTTTCCAGGCCAGTCGGGCCCAGAGGAGAACCCACACCAGCGGGATCACAAAAAACCACAATCCCTGGAATCCAGCGATCCCCACGGCCACCAAGAGAGTCAACAGCGTGGCTCCCGCTAGGGAGATCAGAGTAAGTCCCTCTCGCAAGCCCTTTCCGATCCCATCCTGGGTCAGGTAAGGAAAAAAGCGGATCGCAAGCAATAGCGCCCACCGTCCAAACATTGGAGCCATCAACAGAGGAATCCACAGTGGATCGGGAGTCGAAGCTAGTACCGACGCCTTTAGCAATAAGAGGAGGATCGCTGCGATCACTCCCATGGCACCCACCCGGCTGTCTTTCATAATTTCCAGGGTGCGTTCCCGTGAGCGGTAAGAACCGAATCCGTCCGCCACGTCCATCCACCCGTCCAGATGTAGACCCCCAGTCAGCCAGACCCAGAGTCCAAGGAGCAACACGCCTCGCACCCCGGCAGGAAACCAAGACGCCACCGCCAGATCGAAACCCGCCAGCACACCGCCGATCACCAGGCCCACGACGGGATAATAACGGACACTGCGAGACCACCCACCCGGATGAGACCCCCGCGGTACAGGAATGCGGGTCAGAAAGGAGAGAGCTGTAAAAAAAGCGTTCATCCCTTCACCTTCCAGGGCACCCCGGACACCACCATCCAGACTTCCTCCGCCCGTCGCGCCGTCTGTTGATTGATACTTCCCAGTGTATCCTGGAAAAGCCGGCCCAAGGGAGTCATCGCCACTCCACCCAGACCTGTTTCAGAGGTAACCAGCACCGCCTCTCCTTCCTTCAACACTTCCAAAACTCTCTCCATCTCCTCTTCCATTTCTTTTACCACCGCGTCCCGCCTTTCTTCGCCATCTTCTTCTGGAAGTTGCATCAGACGATTGGCCACCCAGGTGGAAAGGCAGTCCACCAGGATTCCATCCCTTTCTGGCCCCTTGCTGAGAGCCTGGGTCAGATGCAACGGCTCCTCCACCAGTCCCCATTCCCTCGGCCGACGTTCCCGGTGACGTTGCACCCGCGCCTGCATTTCTTTATCAGTCACGACCCCTGTGGCCACATACAGAACCCGCTGGCCCATTTCTTTTGCCAAATCCTCGGCAAAACGACTCTTCCCGGAACGTACGCCCCCTGTCACCAGCCGGATCATCGCGGGGCCCTCCCTGGAGAGGAAAGGATCTCCGCCAAAGCAGTCAACAACTGCTGATTCTCCTCCCGACTGCGCAGGGCCACCCGGACATAGCAACCGTCCAACCCAGGGAAAGTGGAGGCATCCCGGATCATGATTCCCCGCTTCCCCAATTCTCCCTGCAACCAAAGGGACGGCGATTCCGCCCCCGCCAGGGATCCCTCCAAACGGAGCAAAAAGTAATTAACCTTTCCCGGGAGCACCTCTACCTGCGGGAACAAACGAAGTCCCTCTAGCAAAAAAGGGCGTTCCCTCGCTAGCCAGGCCCAGGTTTTCTCCTCAAATTCCCGGTCCTGAAGTGCTGCCTCCCCCGCCAGCTGAGCCAGACCATTCACACTCCAAGGGGTCTGCCAGCGCCGCAATCGGTGGATCCACTCCTCAGAGGCCACAGCATAGCCCAACCGCAACCCTGGCAATGCATAAAATTTGGTCATAGACCGAAACAAGATCGTCGTCGGAAACTTCCGCAACTGCGGAAGCAGGCTGATCTCCCCCGACTCCATCAGAAAATCGAGGAAGGCCTCATCCACCGCCAACACCGTTTTCCACCGAGCGGCTTCTTCGGCGGCAGTAGCCAGATCCTCCAGCGATAACAGGGTGCCTGAGGGATTATTGGGATAGCCCACCCAAGCCAGATCCACCTCCCGAATCCAGTCCAACAGCTCTTCCCGCCCAGGGAGAAACCCTCTTTTCCAATCGGTCTGCAACGGGGAGATCTGCAGACCCCGTTTGCGAGCCGCCTGTTCGTATTCAGTGAAGGAGGGATGGATCACCCCCACTCGCCGGGGAGCAGCCGCGGAATAAATGTTGTGGATCAACTCCGCGCCGCCATTTCCAACCAAGACTTCCTCTGGCCTCACCTGTAACCGCTGGGCCAGCAGATGGGTCAGCCGTCGACAGGCGGGGTCAGGATACCGGGAGATCAACGGCAGCTCCGTCTCCGACACCGCTTTTTGCAAGGACTCCACCACGCTAGGCGGCGGGCCGAGAGGATTGATATTGGCACTGAAATCCAGAAAGGAGTCCGGCTCTTTGCCAAACCGCTCCCCGGCAGTCCACCGATCCCCTCCGTGACCGTAGCGTTCTAGTCCGTCCATCACATCACTTCCTCTCCTCCCTAATAAAAAGACACTCCACCTGGAAAAGTGTTCGAGGGGTGAACGTCGAACTTTCCCGCCTCCCCCCTCACTCCATTTTTCACAATCCCAACTCGGAAAAGGTGGCCATCTCCTGAGCCGCCGTCACAGCCGCATCAAACAGGGGAAAAGCGAGTACCGCGCCGCTTCCTTCTCCCAGCCGCATCCCGGCAGTGATCAGCGGTTGCAGACCCAGCTCTTCCAGCAATAGACCGTGGGCAGGTTCCACCGACAGATGGGAGGCAAACAGATAGGGCTGTACTTGTGGAGCTATCCGAATAGCCACCAAAGCAGCTACAGTGGAGATCACCCCGTCCAACACCACCGGCAGGCGTTGGCGGGCCGCTCCCAGCATCAAACCCGCCATCGCCCCCACTTCCAGTCCCCCTACCTTAGCCAAGACATCCAGGGGATCCCTTGGATCTGGACGATTCACCTCCAGACTGCGGCGGATCACTTCTTGCTTTCGCTTCAGACCGGTATCATCCAGACCCGTCCCTCGACCGGTCACCCGCTCCACCGACTCCCCAGTCAAAACGCTGGCCACCGCAGCGGCAGCAGTGGTATTACCGATCCCCATCTCTCCTGTGGCTACCAGTTGCATTCCTTCTTTCTTCAAGCCTTCGGCGGTTTCCAAGCCGATATGTATGGATTTCAAAGCCTCTTCCTGGCTCATCGCAGGCCCTTGGGTCATATTGACCGTTCCCCGACGCACCTTCCGCTCGATCACTCCATCGGGCACACCTTCCAAGCGGCTACCCACATCCACCACGATCACTCGGGCTCCGAAACGACGGGCCCACACGTGAACCGCCGCCTTGCCCCAGCTGAAATTCTGCATCATGAGTCCAGTCACTTCTACCGGATAAGCACTGACTCCCTCTGCAGTCACCCCGTGATCCCCGCAGAAGACCACCACCCCCTTATTCTCGATGGAAGGCTGGGCTTGACCTGTAATCCCTGCCAGTCGTACTAGAATCGTCTCCAGCTCTCCCAGTGCACCCTGGGGCTTCGTCAGCTGATCGATATGCTCCCTGGCTTTCTGCTCTTCCTCGACATTCACTGATGGAATCCCTTCTGTCCACTCTTTCAACTTCTCAAATCCCGACAACGGAATTCTCCTTTCTCGATCCACACTCTTCCTTATTGTACCTCTTCCGCTCCTCCCCGGACAGGCAAGGGTTACATTTCCCTCACTAATGCCCCTCTAAGCAACCTTGATCCTGTTTTTCAGCAAGGGGGGGCTGGATGGTGGGGCGGCTCCGATCTCTTGCAAAGAGCGCAAAGGCGAATCAAATCCC
>CAUGKZ010000219.1 GCA_959600065.1 uncultured Kroppenstedtia sp.
ATCGATTCGCATTATGCGGATTATATACCGTGGAGTAAGAAGCTAGGTGCTTCTACTTGATCCTTTTCAAGGTTTCCGTGGTGATGGGCGGGCTCCAGATCTGTACGGGAACTGTCAAAGGGCGGTTAAGATAATGGTGAATCCCGTCCAGCCAATGGTTCACCTCCGCCCGATCCACTTTGCGGCCATTTTGGTGCGGCACCAATTGCCGGTCCCGGAAGTAGGCGGATTTCGGTTCACGGTTAATCTCTTTTTCCACTTGTGAAAACCAATGGTGGAAGGCATCCCGGTCCAAGGTGGTGGGATCGATCCCATCAAATCCCGCTTGACTGAGATCCAATCTCCACTCTTTCCCTTCATACTTCACGATGAAAAGCGATTTGGTCTGATTTCGGGCTTTCACATCTGCATGACCTGGGGCCTCTTCCTTTGGTTTCGAAGCCGGTTTCTGGGACACTTCTCCCGGCACACATCCGCAGATAAACAAGAGTACAGAAAGCCAAAATCCAATCGTCTTCAAGCTCTCACCCCCCGTCTCTAGTCTTTGTCAGGGGGAAGAGGCAACACACTGGGAACTTCAAACAATTATCCAAATAAGCCGACGAGAACAATCCCGGCGATCCCATTCCAAAGGATGAGCAAGGGAACACCGTAGCGAAAAGTAGAGTGCATGGTCTTATGTCGAAATGTTTTCATTCCCACCCAAAGGCCGAGTCCACCGCCCAAAAATCCGCTCATAAACAAACGTCGTTCCGGGATTCGCCACCTGCCTTTCTTGGCCCGGGCTTTATCCGACCCCATCCATGCAAAGGCCACCCCATTGATTACCAACAGATAAATAAGGATCCACATCATAAACTCAGCGTATCCGATCCATTAAAAAATCTCCATACATCTTCTTTCCGATTTTTCATAAGCGTAGTTTTCTATGCCGGGGCCCGACCGGTCGGAATGGTGTTTCACATTCCCCGGAGCTAGAATTCCTACCATTGTAAGGGAATCATCCGCTACTCCATGGGGCGATGATTTTATGGCAACTATAAGGCAATTTTTCATCCGATTTGTGAGGGATTGGCGAAAAGACCGTTTTGCGAACAAATTCCCATGTACATTCGGGTATGCTACCCTAAAGGGGAAAATCCGCAAATCTGGAGCCTGTTGGGTCATTCTGAGACGATGTGAAAAGAGAGAACCAGTTATGGAGACAACCCCTGGAACGGGAGGCGAATTCGAATGGAACCTACGGTTTTAAGCCGAATCCTGACTGCTGAAACTCTCGCTTTCCATATAATTTGGGCTACGATCGGCGTCGGCGTGCCGATTTTTATCTCCCTGGCGGAAGGCTGGGGAATTTGGAAGAAGGATTCCCATTATATCTTGCTGGCCCGGCGTTGGACGCGGGGATTTGTGATCACGGTCGCTGTCGGGGTAGTGACCGGAACATGTATCGGATTGATGCTCAGTCTTTTGTGGCCCCGCTTTATGCAACTGGCAGGCAACCTGATCAGTCTGCCCTTGTTCCTGGAGACCTTCGCTTTTTTCTTTGAAGCGATTTTCCTCGGTATTTATCTCTACACCTGGGATCGACTCAAACCGGTTCTTCATTGGCTAACCTCGATTCCGATTATCATTGGTTCATCGCTGTCGGCGGTTTTTATCACGACGGTCAATGCATTTATGAACACGCCGGCAGGATTTTCAATCCAACAGGGAAAATTGGTCGATCTCCGTCCCCTGGAAGCTATGTTCAATCCGGCCACCCCAAGCAAAGTGGCTCATGTTCTCTCCTCTGCCTATGTAACCTGCGCCTTCCTGCTCGGTGGAATTGCAGCTTGGTTCCTACTGAAGGGAAGGAACCATATCTACTATAAAAAAGCGTTGAAAATGACCATGATCGCCGGTCTGATCCTTGCCCTGGGCACTGCGGTTGCCGGGGATCTCTCGGGAAAATTCCTTGCCGAGCATGTACCGGAAAAACTAGCCGCAGCGGAGTGGCATTTTGAAACCCAGCGGGAGGCTCCCCTTATCCTGGGAGGATATCTTACTGAAAACCATGAGGTCAAAGGGGCGATTCAGATTCCCTTCGCACTCAGTATCCTTGGGAAAGGTTCCCCTGATGGGGAAATTATCGGGCTGAATGAGTTTCCACCGGATGAGCGTCCACCACTTTATCTTCACTACCTGTTTGACGGAATGGTGGGGATTGGAATCTATCTGATCCTGATCTCCGCCCTGTTCCTGTTCGCTTGGTGGAGAAAGAAAAACCTCTGGAACAGGTGGATTCTCTGGGGAATCGTAGTGGGTGCTCCCCTCTCTTTCCTGGCCATCGAATTGGGTTGGATCTACGCCGAGGTGGGACGTCAACCTTGGATCATCCGAGGGATGATGCGCGTCGATCAGGCCGCTACCACGTCCAATGATGTCGGATGGATCCTAGGCGTGTTTTCCCTGGTGTACGTTGCACTCGGAACCATCGCCTGCACCGTCTTGATTCGCTTGTTCCGACATCACCAACCGGAAAAAGAACTGGAACAGCGCCGGATCATCTTGTGAGAAAGGAGGTATCTCCGTGAGTTTGGAATGGATCGGCATCACGGTTCTCTGGACCTTTCTGTATGGATATCTGATCGTAGCCTCCATCGATTTTGGTGCCGGTTTTTTCTCCTATTACAGCCTATTGACACGGCAGGAACATGTCATCAGCCAGGTGATTGATCGCTATCTCTCTCCAGTTTGGGAAGTGACCAATGTGTTCTTGGTCTTTTTCTTTGTGGGGATTGTCGGATTTTTCCCGGATACGGCCTACTACTTCGGGACGGCTCTGTTGATTCCCGGGGGTATAGCTCTTCTGCTGTTGACCATCCGGGGGTCTTTTTACGCCTTTGCCAATTATGGCGCGCGAAAAAGTCGCATCTACCTGTTCCTCTATGGAATGACGGGCTTGTTTATCCCTGCTGCTCTATCCACGGTCTTGACGATCTCCGAAGGTGGATTTATCCGGGAAACCGCCGCAGGTTATGTGGAATTCCTTCCTCAGGCGTTATTCACCAGTCCTTACTCCTGGGCGGTGGTTTTCCTCGCCTTGGTCAGTGTGCTATACATCAGTGCCAGTTTTCTCGTCTTTTACGCCCGCAAAGCGAAAGATGAAAAAGCATACGAACTGCTGCGAAAGTACTCCCTCTTTTGGAGCGGACCGACGATCCTGGCCAGTCTCTGGGTATTCCTGGCCTTATCCCGTCACAACCTGGTTCATTTTCAAAACATGGTGGACTTGGCCTGGATGTTTTTGCTCTCCTTCGCCTGCTTTCTGGGGGCAGTCTATCTCACTTGGTGGCGAAAAGCCCCTGGTTGGGCATTTATTCTGGTGATGCTACAGTTCGCCTTCGCCTTTTTCGGGTACGGCGCTTCCCATTTACCCTATCTGTTGTATCCTTATATCACTCTGCAGTCCGGCTTGACCCAACCGCAGATGGGCTGGGCGCTGGTGATCTCCTTTATCGCTGGTCTGTTCCTCCTGGTGCCCTCTCTCATCTTGCTGATGCGTCTGTTTCTCTTCAACGCTCGCTACGTCCGTGGAGAAAAATGAAAAACAACTGCACGGTTTACCGTGCAGTTGTTTTATTGCGGGCATGATCCACCAAAGTATGAAACAAACGTCGGGAAACCCTGTCGGTGCGAAACAGGTTTTCCGGATGCCATTGCACTCCCATGACCCAGGTGGGACCGTCTCCCTCAAAGGCCTCAATCACTCCGTCTGGAGCAATCGCCGATGGAATATATCCTTCAGGAAGACGCCGGACCGCTTGGTGATGATAACTGTTGACCCGGATCCGGTCCTCTCCGGCGATTTGTGACAGCCAGGTGCCCTCCTGAATTGAAACACTATGGGACAGGTACCCCCGGGGCCCCCGCTGAACATGCTGAATCGAATCCTTCCGCTGACTGTACAGGTCCTGGTACATATCTCCTCCCAGCGCAATACAGAGGATTTGGCAACCTCTACAAATGGCCAAAACCGGTTTCCCCGCGTGCACCATCTTACGGACGAGAGCGATCTCCATGCGATCCCGTTCCGGCTCCACCTCACCCAAGCCAGGCAACGGTTCTTCGCCAAACAAGGAAGGATCGATGTCGTCTCCCCCAGTCAACAGCAACCCGTCGATCTGTTGAACCATTCCGTCCAAAACATCCGTTTCCGTAGCATAAGGAAGCAAAAACGGGATTCCTCCCGCAGTCAATACCGCGTCGGCGTTATCTCGAGATAATGTTAAACGGTTCTCATTCATGGACAACGTCATCCCAATGACCGGTTTCATGTACCTCCCCCGTTCTTCCTATTCTGAAAAGTGATTCGCCGCTTATTGTATCACAGCACAGAAAAAAGCGTCGGAAGGCTATCTGGAGGATCGCTTTCCGACGCT
>CAUGKZ010000220.1 GCA_959600065.1 uncultured Kroppenstedtia sp.
CTGCAATTTCATCGCAGTCTTCCCGTCGACCACTCCGGTGACGGACAACTTTTGCGTTTTTTGGAAAGCCTTGACGGCGGTCTCCGTCTGTTCACTGTAGTATCCGTCCTTGCGGTCCGGCCGATAGCCCAGCCCTTCCAAAATCAGCTGGAGGTTCTTCACCTGTTCGGAAGTCATGTCCCGTTTGAGGGTTTGATCCGGTTGTGGCGGAGTTGCGCCGTAATAGTCGGGAAGTTTCACCTTGACATCCGGTTTAACTCCTTTTTTATGAATCCAGTTTCCTTCTGGAGTCAACCATTTAGCCATGGTCAGCTTCAGGTTGCTACCATCCTCAAAATCCTTCGCAGTTTGGACGGTTACCTTACCAAAGGTAGCGTCCCCCACTGTTTTGTATCCACCGGACTCCTTCAGCGCAGCCGCCAGAATCTCGGAAGCACTGGCCGATCCTTTATCTGTCAGAATGACGATCGGGTACTCTTTTTTCTTTTTCAGCTTCGATTTGTATTCCACACGCTGACCGGACTTGTCTTCCGTCATCATGATTTTCTTTTCGTCAGGCACCAGTTGCTCACTGATTTCCACCACAGCTGGGAGCAGCCCACCAGGATTTCCGCGGACATCGATCACCAGCCCTTTCAACCCCTTCCCTTCCAGTGTTTCCAGCTCATTCAGAAAATCTTTGGATGTATCTGTGGAGAATTGAGAGATCTCCAGCTTTCCAATCTTTCCATCCAGCATGTCCCCATGAACTGTTTCGATAGGAATCTCATCCCGGACGACTTGGACATTGAGAACTTCACTCTGTCCAGGACGGGAGACTTGTAAGCGGGCTTTCGAGCCTTTGGGCCCTTTGATCTTGGAAACCGCTTCGTTCAGATCCATTCCTTCCAAGCTGTCCCCGTTCACCTTGAGGATCTGGTCCTCGGGACGCAGACCGGCCTTTTCTGCAGGGGAGCCTTTAAATGGAGAGACGATCGTCACCTTCCCTTTCTTCAGGGTGACTTCCGCACCGATCCCTTGGAAGGTGGAATCGAGGGAGGAATGAAACTGTTTGGCCGTTTTTTGGTCCATATAGGCGGAATAAGGGTCGTCGAGGGAATCCACCATTCCCCGGATGGCTCCGTCAATCAGTTTTTGATCATTTACTTCACCGATATACTGGGCTTTAATTGTTCCGTAGGCTTCTTTCAATTTATTTAGATGATCCTCCATCCCGGAGTTGCTGCTAACCAGTGAAGACCCCGTTATTCGGGATAATAAGCCCCCGTCGCCCACCACCACTGCGGTTGTCAAACTGCTGAAAAGGACGGTGCAGACCACGATCAGGGCAACAGTGCGTCCGCGCATATACATGCAAACACCACCTTTGATTACATCTCACGGGCTGCCTCACCGGCATCCCTCTCCACATGACTCGACAGGATGGAGACACAGTCAACCACCCGGAACTGACGAGGGATTGGTTCAATATATGACAAGCGGGTCAATGTTAGTATCAGGTTCACTCTAGCAGAATTTAAACTCCTGCACAAGAAAGGGCACCCGGCAAAAAAGAAAAGCCAATGCCGAAGCATTGGTTATACAGACCAAACGAAACCCATCATCTGGTACTTAAAGGAATTTGCAAGTGGCCCTGTTTCCGAACTTCAAAGAGAGGATCCACCGCTATTTCAGATAAGGCATAGGATCCGTATGCTCCCCGTTCTTCAACACCTCCAGATGGAGGTGAGGCCCGGTGGACCATCCGTTGTTGCCCACCAGCGCGATCGTCTGTCCCTTGGATACAGACTGGCCGACGCTCACTTTGACATCCTGGGCATAGACGTGGGCATACAGTGTGGAAATTCCACCCCCGTGATCAATCACGACGATATATCCGTATCCATTCATGGGTCGAGAGGCGATCACCTTACCCGCGGCGGCAGCATGAATCGGGGTGCCCAAGGGGGCACCAAAGTCCACCCCCGTATGCATCTTGTACTGCTTACGGACCGGATGATACCGCATTCCGTAACCCGATGTAATGCGTGCACCCTTCACAGGCTTGAGGAATTTCCCTCCGTCATAGGTGCCGGAAGCCTTTGCTGTCACTTTCTTCGACTTCACTTTCTGCTGTTTGCGGACCAGCTCTCGGACCTGTTGACTCTCCTTCGCGTTCACTTCCTCCAGGTGTTCCTGCTTGTCGGTCAATCCGTTCAAATCTTTTTCGACTTGTTTATATTCTTGGATCAACTGGGCGTGAAGCTTGTGTGCTTCTTTCTCTTTTTTCCGCCGATCGGTCAAAAGTTGTTCATATTTTTGTTTTTCCTGCCGGAGCCCACTCCGGTCCCGTTGGTACCGTTCAACCAGTTGTTGATCTCTCTGGACCACCATCTGAACAAACTTGAGCCGGTTGAGGAACTCCCCCAGATTTTCCGAATTCAGCAAGGGTTCTATGTAAAACATCTCGCCCTGCTCATACAGAGTGCGAACCCGTTCTTTATACCGTTGCTCTTGCCGGTCCAGTTGTTCTTCCTTCTGCTGAAGATCCTGTTTCGTCTTCTTCAGCTTCTGTTCCAGCTCATAGACTTCACTGCTCTGGTCTGCCAGTTCCATCTTTTTTTGGTCGAGATCGGCCAAAACCGATTTCAGATCCTTCTTCGTTGCAGCCTTTTCCTTTTCTAGCCTCTGAATCTCCTGATCCCGTTCCTTGATGTCCTCTTTCTTCTCCTGGATGTCTTCAGCATGGATTCCTCCGGGAATAAGGAGGGTAGCGGCCAAAATCAGTGACAACCCACTGCCGATCCAACGTGTGGAAAGGTTGTTTTTCACTCCGTTTCCCCCTCCTGATTCTCCACTCTAGACCTCCCCTGCGATCAGGTACGCAGGAAGCGGCGAATGGAAATGAAACTTCCCCAAATCCCGATCAAAACACCCAACACAGCCGTCAGCCCCCCGACCCAGAGAGACAGGGGCCACATCCCGAGCAATTTGAAAAAGCTGTACGCCTTATCCGCGTCCAAAATCTGGATCACAGCACTGTAACCGACCAGAACCACCGAGACGGGAACGATCGAACCCATCAATCCGATCAAGGCCCCTTCGATAAAGAAGGGCCAGCGGATAAACCAGTTGCTGGCGCCCACCAGCCGCATGATCTCGATCTCTCGGCGCCGGGCGAAGATGGTCAGCTTAATCGTGTTGGAGATGAGGAAAGCCGCCAGCACCGCCAGAGCCAATCCGAAAATGAAGACCACGTTGCGAACCAGACTCGACATATCGAGGATGCTACGGGAGACCCCGCCACCGAAGTCCGCATTATCCACCTGGTTGGGAAAATCCCTTTTGAGCTCCTCGGACAAGGATTCACTCTGCCGGGGATCCTTCGCCATCACTTCAAACATGTCAGGGATGGGGTTATCTTTCTCCAGTCCATCGAGGAACTTCTCGTCCTCGCCGAACCATCCCTTCATCGATTCTAGACCCTCTTGCTTGGAAATGAATTTCACACTCTTCACTTTCGAGTTTTTTGCAATTTGGTTCTTCACATCATCGACCTCATCACTGGAGATCGAGGCGTTCAGAAAGACTCGGATCGACACTTCCCGGTCCAGTTCGGAGGCCATATAGTTAATATTAAAGGCAAACACCAGGAAAAATCCGAAGATCAGCAAGGTAACACTGGCCGCGCTGACCGCGGCAAAGGTCATCCAGTTGTTCCGCAGCAAACTTTTGAAAGCTTCCCGGATATGCCGCAATAACGTTTCAATCCTCATAGCCGTATTCCCCCTGGTGATCGTCCCGTACGATCACACCCTGCTCCACTGCAATCACGCGTTTGCGCATGGTGTTCACGATCTCTTTGTTGTGTGTGGCCATGACGACGGTCGTACCCCGGGAATTGATCTCTTCCAACAGGTACATGATGTCCCAGGAGTTTTCCGGGTCGAGGTTTCCAGTAGGCTCGTCGGCGATGATAAAACTAGGATTGTTCACCATAGCCCGAGCGATGGAAACCCGTTGCTGTTCCCCCCCGGAAAGCTCGGTGGGAAGAGCATTCATCCGGTCGTGAAGGCCGACCAATTCCAGAACCTCCTGCACCCGCCGCCGGATTTTCCGCTTAGGTGTCTCTACCGCTTCCATGGCGAAGGCGACATTTTCATAGGCTGTCATATTAGGCAGAAGCTTGTAATCTTGGAACACAACTCCGATTCTCCGGCGCAGATACGGGATTTTCCAATCCCGCACCCGCTTGACATTGACCCCATTGATCAGGATGACTCCGTGGGTGGGGCTGACCTCCCGGTACATCAATTTGATGAAGGTACTTTTCCCCGCACCGCTGGGTCCGACCACATACACAAAATCACCCTGGTCGATCTTCACAGTGATTCCGTTCAAGGCTTTGACGCCATTGGAAT
>CAUGKZ010000221.1 GCA_959600065.1 uncultured Kroppenstedtia sp.
ACCTTTATTCCAGGGCTTCAGCCCATCGAGATTGTAGTGCCTGTGGTGCTACCTTTATTCCAGGGCTTCAGCCCATCGAGATTGTAGTGCCTGTGGTGCTACCTTTATTCCAGGGCTTCAGCCCATCGAGATTGTAGTGCCTGTGGTGCTACCTTCATCTAGAGCTTCAGCTCCTTTAGATTGTAGTGCCTGTGGTGCTACCTTCATCTAGAGCTTCAGCTCCTTTGGATTGTAGTGCCCATGGTACAAAGGTCGCTTTGTTAGCACACGACTCCCTTCCGCCGCCCATTTTCTGGTTAATCAATAGCCTGGACTGGAATATATTCCGGTGTCGAAGTTCAACCGATCCAAAATCGCTCCATATGAAAACCCCACCTCCCCCTGTGAAGGTTTTTTACATTAAGAGTACAGAGAGGCGAGAATACCGAGGGAAATATTATAAGTGGCATGAACTACCATGGTGGTGCTGGTATTGAACCGGTTGCGAAGCAGACCGAGGACGAGGCCGACCAAGAAAACGACCAAGGTGGACAGACTGAGCCCGTAATTGCTGTGAAGTAACGTGAACAGCAGGGTGGTCAGGATCAACCCGAAGCGGGGCAACAGGGCTCCCCGGAAAATCGCTTCTTCTCCCAAGGCAGCAGACAACCCCAAGGTTAGGATTCCCCAGACTGAACCGTAAAGGGGGCCTAACATTTCTTCTGTCAATTTTTCCACATGGGGATCCGGGGTAAACCCGATCCAATGAGCCAGGTTTTCCAAGAGTAAGGCACCTGCCACCAACAACAGACCTGAACCGATTCCAATCAGCACTTGACGCAGGGTGGGTAGGACCAATCCGAGGCGGCGAAGGCTCTCTTTCAGATTACGTCGGGTGAGCCACCCCACTCCGATCAGAGCGATGAAGAAAAAAGTGATTTGTTGCGCCCATAATCCCGGCATCGGATTGCCCACTTCGCCGGGGGTTGCGGTGAGCTGATGGATCGTGTCGAGGCCAAGGGAGATAAAGAATAAGAAATAAATCCAGATGGACAGGGAAAAAGAAAGCGAAGCGGTATGAACCACATGATCCGACTGAATCGGAAGCACACGGGCAACCACCCGTCGCAAGGCTGGAATCAAAAGCAGGAGCCCCAGTAGAGAAGGTACCCAGAAGCTGGCTCCCAGCGAGGGGAGAGATTGTAACAGAGTGTCGACCAGCTTGGGGTCGACTCCGGGCGTATCCACTGGAACATCATTCCGGGTGGCTGCCGAACCGATCAGGTGCATCAATGTTCCGAGAATAAAAAGGAGAAAATAGGAGACGCCAAGGAATACATAAGAGAGCACCATCAGTGTGACAGAGGCTCCAGACCGTTCGCCATCTCTTTTCAGACGGGGACTTTCCGCCCCGTTTGCCAACAACAAAAGCAGAAGCAGCGGAATAAATTGTATGACAACAGCGATAACTTCCGTCATGGATACACTCCTTTACGTTTGCGCAGACAAGTATTTCACCAGGCTGTCCAAAGACCTGGCCTATGGTTTTCAGCCAACCACAGGATTGTCGATGATGGATTTCAGTCAGGCGAAGGGGTAGCGGCTCCGATCCCTTGCAAAAGTGTATCACGAGATAGGGAAAATCAAGATCTTCGGCGGGGGTTATATCCAGTGGTGCTAAGGTTCTGGTCCTCTCTTTGATTTCCGATATCCAGTATATCACAGTTTTTCACCGCCATTGGGACTGAGATTTCCTTTTGACGGAAAAGGTCGCTTATCCTATAATAAATACGTTATACAAGGCATGTTGATTAGCCCTATTTTAGGTAGGAAATCAGGTCGGGATGGGGGGACGGTGAAGAGCCTTTGCGCTCTTGGCAAGAGATCGTAGCCGTCCCACCATCCCCGTCCCCTCAAGCCATGTTTTACGATGGGAGGACAATGGGAAGAGGGAAAGGATCGTTTCATTCCCAACATCCACTTGATGGTTATCAACAGCCCTGACGTTCCAACTATTTGGATCATCATAGACAGGCGGGAGATTCTCCCTCCACAATGAACCAGCGGGAGTGAAGCGGTGTGTTGGAGCGACTGGAATCGATCCGTCAACGATACGAAGAGTTGAATCAACTCCTCAGTAATCCCGAGGTAATCCATAACGCCGATTTGCTTCGCAAATATTCAAAAGAACAGTCTGATCTGGAACCGAAATATCTGGTCTACTGTGATTACAAAGAGGTTGCCGATCAATATGAAGAGGCCCGCATGATGCTGGAAGAAGAGTCGGATCCTGAGATGCTGGATTTGGTCAAAACGGAACTGGCAGAGCTTTCCGACCGGAAACAAGCATTGGAAGAAAAGCTCCGATGGTTGCTCCTGCCCAAAGATCCCAATGATGACAAAAACGTCATTATGGAGATCCGGGGGGCTGCCGGCGGGGAAGAGGCGGCCCTGTTTGCAGCGGATCTGTATCGCATGTATACCCGATACGGAGAGCGAATGGGTTGGAAAGCGGAGATCTTGAATATGAATACCACAGGCTTGGGCGGTTTTAAAGAAGTAGTGTTTTCTGTCCAGGGTGCAGGTGCATATAGCCGGTTGAAATATGAGAGCGGAGCACATCGGGTTCAACGGGTGCCGACGACGGAGTCGGGAGGGCGGATCCATACCTCCACCGCAACAGTGGCTGTTCTTCCTGAAGCAGAGGAAGTGGATGTGCAAATCCAGGACAAGGATCTTCGCATCGACACCTTCTATTCCAGCGGTCCAGGAGGGCAAAGTGTCAACACGACCCAATCCGCCGTTCGTATCACCCATCTGCTCACTGGCATCGTAGTCTCCTGCCAGGATGAAAAATCCCAGATCAAAAACAAGGAGAAGGCGATGCGGGTGCTGCGGGCTCGCCTGTTGGATCAAAAACAGCAGGAAGAAGAGGCTAAAATGGCTGATGCTCGCAAAGTTCAGGTGGGTACAGGGGACCGCAGTGAACGAATCCGGACCTATAATTTCCCACAGAGCCGGGTGACGGATCATCGGATCGGCCTCACTCTTCACAAACTGGATCTGGTTATGGACGGAGATTTGGATGAAATCATCGATGCTCTGGTGCTGGAGGAACAGGCGAATCTGTTGAAAAAGGTAGAATAAAACCGGGCGGCGCTGCCGCCTGTTTTTTGTATTGAGGAGGGAATGCCCTTGAATCCGGAATCGAATCAGATGGAGACCGTAGCCCAAGCTTATCATCTGGGAATCCGATACCTGGAAGAGCACCAGGTGGAGAGCCCTCGCTTTATTTCGGAACTGTTGCTCCGGACTGTCTTGGGCTGGGATCGAACCCGATTGTTCACCCGGTTTCATGATCCTCTTCCCTTAGAGGCGGCACAACGCTTTGCCGCTTGGTTAAAGCAAAGGAGGGAGGGGACTCCGGTTCAGTACTTGCTCGGGGAGCAGGAATTTTTCGGCCGTTCCTTCCAAGTGAATCCCTCTGTGCTGATCCCCCGTCCGGAAACGGAAATTTTGGTGGAGACAGTTCTTCGGGAAGCGGATCGGATTTGGCAAGGGAAACCTGTGACTGCAGTCGACTTGGGAACCGGCAGTGGCGCGATTGCGGTCACCTTGGCTGCGGAGAGACCAGATTGGGACGTGATTGCTGTGGATCGCTCGCCGACAGCACTGAAGGTAGCCCAACACAATGGGGAAAAAAATGGAACGACAGATCATATCCGCTGGATGCAGGGAGATTGGTTGGACCCGCTTCGCAAACTGCATATCCAGGTAGATCTGGTGGTTTCCAATCCTCCTTATATCCCGGCAGGGGAGATTCCTCACCTCGATGCAGAGGTGAGGAATCACGAACCCTGGATGGCGTTGGATGGGGGCCCCGACGGATTGGCTCCCTACCGTATCATAGTGAAGGGGATTCCGGCAGTCCTGAAAAATCCGGGTCTGGTCGTCTTTGAAGTGGGAGAGGATCAATCGGAAGCCGTGGGGAAAATGCTGGCAAAGACTTTTGCTGGGGCTCAGATTTTCTTTGCCTCGGATCTAGCTGGGCGACCGCGGGTGGTCGCTGCCCGAATCGAGGAATTCCCCGGGAAATGAAATCGAACCCGTATCCATCTATGATTAAACCTGTGACTGCCTGTCCATAATGGAGGATAGATCAGTCGAGGAGGGTTTATCCGATGCGGGTTCGCACTTATACGGTATTGGTTTTGTTGGCTGTCGGATTTTTTATATTCATCTCATGGACTCATGGAGAGGAAGACCGAGAGGACCGGATCGGAGCGGTGAGTGCCGGTTCCGGTGAATCAAGCCAGATTCCCGAAGAGGCGATTCGCCTTCGGATCCTCGCCAATAGCGATTCGGAACGGGACCAACGCCTGAAACGACAAGTCCGGGATGAGGTGATCCGGGAAAT
>CAUGKZ010000222.1 GCA_959600065.1 uncultured Kroppenstedtia sp.
AAGGTTGCCATCCTACCCAGCGGAGAATCTGGAGGGAGGGCGTTTAGGGGCAACCTCTTCCCTGTGTTGCTTCCGTAAGGCTTTGCCCCTGCCCGATGGTCAGATTTGGAGCGGCCAGTTTTCACTTCCTTGCCGGATGGCAATCCGAGCGTGGTAGAACACGATCTCCCCACCTAAAATATGGCTAATCAACACGCCTGACATCAGCCCATTTTTTTACCGGAGGGAACCGGCATGCAATCTGTCAAAAAAAGTTTCACCCTGTGTCTGGTGCTGAGTCTGCTCCTGCTGATTACAGCCTGCTCGGATGATTCCAACTCTCGTCACGAGCGGGTACGAGTGATGGAAGTGACCCGGTCCATCTTTTACGCCCCCCAGTATGTAGCGATCAATAAAGGTTTTTTTGAGGAAGAAGGGATCCAAATCGAGCTGACCAACGGATTTGGCGGAGATAAAACGATGACTGCCCTTCTATCCAACGATGCAGATGTGGCCCTCGTCGGAGCGGAAACCGGAGTCTATGTCACCTCCCGAGGGGCTCAAAACCCCATCGTCGGTTTTGCGCAAGTGACCCAGACTGATGGCACTTTTCTTGTTTCCCGCAAACCGGTCAAGGATTTTCAATGGAAAGACCTGAAAGGAAAGAAACTCTTAGGGCAACGCAAAGGCGGAATGCCGGAAATGGTGAGTGAACACGTACAACGGAAAAATCATCTCGTACCTCACAAAGAGGTGGAGATTATCCAAAATATCGATTACCAAAACCTAGGCAGCGCATTTGCGTCTGGAACGGGAGATTATGCCCAACTCTTTGAACCCCTCGCTTCCAAAATCGAGCAGGAAGGAAAGGGATATATAGTCGCCTCCTTCGGAGAAGACAGTGGAAAGTTGCCCTACACCATCTACTTGGCGAAAGAGAGTTACCTCAAAGAGAATCCAGAGCTGATGCAGCGATTCACCCGTGCTCTCTACAAAGGGCAACGCTGGGTGAAAAAACATCCTCCTGAGGAGATTGCAGAGGCGATTCAACCTTCTTTCAAAGATGTAGACCGAAAAGTTCTGATCCAGGTGATCCAACGTTACCAGTCACAGGAGACGTGGGCTACAGATCCGGTGATTGACCGGAAGGAATACAACCACTTGCTTCAAGTGATGAAAGAAGCGGGCGAACTTCCAAGCCATGTCCCCTATGACCAAGTGATCCAAAGGGACATTGCCGACAAAGTGGTCAAAAGCTTGAATTGACTACAGTTGGACCGAAGGAGGGATCATTTTTGAGTGACAATCCCATCATGGAAGCCCTACAAGTGACCAAAGTGTACCTGAACCGAAAAGATGAGATCCAGGCACTGGAACCGATCTCTTTTGCCATTCGACCCGGCGAGTTTGTCAGCCTAGTCGGCTCCAGTGGATGCGGAAAGAGTACGATACTCTCCCTTGTTGCCGGTTTGCTCCAACCTACAGAGGGGGAGATTCGGATTGCCGGTGAAAAGGTAAAAGCACCCAACCGGCGTGTCAGCTACATGTTGCAGAGGGATTGTCTGTTGGATTGGCGCACAGTGGAGGAAAATATCGCCCTCGGTCTGGAATTCAGAGGAATGGCAGATTCGAACACCCGAAAACAAGCCCACTCCCTGTTGGAAGAATTGGGTCTGGAACATACAGCGAAGCAATTCCCCTCCCAGCTCTCCGGTGGGATGAAACAACGCGTGGCCCTGGTGCGGACATTGGCAGTCCAACCTGAAATCCTCCTGCTGGATGAACCCTTCTCCGCCGTGGACTACCAGAATAAACTCCACTTGGAAGAACTATTGATCCGGGTTTTAAAAACTCGTTCGATGACGGTTCTGTTGGTTACCCACGATCTGGAAGAAGCTCTCGCCATGTCGGATCGAATCCTGGTGATGGGTGGAAGACCGGGCAAAATCCGTCGCACACTGACAGTCCCTGATGAACTCCGATCCGCTTCTCCATTGGAAGCTCGAGGAAAATCCTCATTTCGCCCCCTGTTTGATGTGTTATGGAAGGAGATGGAGCTGTGATGAAATGGATGGATGCCCGATTGACCCGGGGGGCCCAATCAGAGATTCACGCCCGTTACCTGCGACGTCTCCGACTGATGGATAGATGGGTGAGCATCACCCGTTGGGTCATCCTGATTGTTTTTATTGGTGGATGGGAGATCAGTGCCCGGTTAGGCTGGATCGATCCTTTCCTCTTCAGTAGCCCCCTTCGCGTCTGGAACCTGTTTTTGGAGATGCTGACCGCCGGCGATTTGCTTCACGACATCGGGGTCACCATCCTTGAAACAGTGATCGGTTTTATCCTGGGCACAGCTGCAGGTACGGCTCTAGCCACGTTGATCTGGGCCTCTCCCTTTCTTTCTCGGGTATTGGATCCCTACCTGGTGGTTTTGAACAGTATGCCCAAGGTGGCTCTCGGACCCTTGTTTATTGTCGCCTTCGGCGCCGGATTCGGCTCCATCCTGATGATGGGTGTAGCCCTCACCATTGTGATCACTACTTTAGTGATTCACAACAGCTTTCAGAGTGTGAACACCGACTATCTTAAATTGGCCCGCTCCTTCGGAGCCACCCGGTGGCAACTGTACACCCGGATCATCTTCCCTGCCTGTATCCCGGACATGATCGCGGCATTAAAGGTGAACGTCGGCCTGGCATGGGTTGGAGTGATCGTGGGGGAATTTCTGGTTTCCAAAAACGGATTGGGATATCTGATCATGTACGGATTTCAAGTATTTAATCTCACCTTGGTCATCTTGAGCGTCGTGATTGTAGCCATCTGTGCCACAGTCATGTATGAAGCCGTCTTCCGCCTGGAAAAGCACTTACTTAGACATCGCAATTTGGAATCATGATCGACAAAATCAGAAAAAACCGGGCCAACCTCCGTTGACCCGGTTTTCTATAGAATCAGCGCGACTCCCCTCAATCCAACAACACCAACTCGTGTTGGATCGCATAGATAATCGCTTGGGAGCGGCTTTTGACGCGTAGCTTTTTCAATATGTTACTTACATGGATTTTGACGGTTTTGTCACTGATAAAGAGCTGTTCGGCAATCTCCTTATTGGACAGCCCTTTCACCATCAGATTGAGAACATCCAATTCCCGAGGAGTCAGGGAATCCTCGTTAGAGCCCCGATCCGTTTTTTTGCCTCCACTAATATTGTCCAGCAGTTTTCTGGCCATCACCGGATGGAGGGTAGACTCCCCCCGGAAGGCGGAGCGAATCGCATCGATCACATCAGAGGAGGGGGCATCTTTTAACAGATAACCGGTCGCCCCGGCCCGAATCGACTCATACAGGTATTCATCCCTATCAAACATGGTCAGCACCAGCACTGCCACTTTTTGATCTTTGGCCCGGATGCGCCGGATCGCTTCCACCCCGCTCATCCCTGGCATATTGATATCCATGAGCACCACATCAGGTTGCAATTCTTCGATCATTGTAAGCGATTCCGCTCCGCTGCTCGCCTGTCCAACGACCTCCATGTCCTCTTCCAGACTGATAATATTGGACAGACCATCTCGCAAAACCGCATGGTCATCCACCAATAACACGTTAATGGGCATGGACAGCCGCCTCCTCCTCTTCTCCAATCGGTATGGTCAGGATCACCCGGGTCCCTTCTCCCTCTTCACTATCAAACTGTAGGGCGGCACCTAAATTTTGCGCCCGTTCATTCATCCCCACGATCCCGTAACGCTTTTGCGCTTCCGCTTTATACACCGCTTTAGCCAGGGAAAAACCGACACCGTTATCCTCCACTGTCAACCGTGCCTCGTCGGATTGAAAGTCCAGGGAAACTCGAATGCGGGAAGCTTTGGCGTGTTTGGCGGCATTGGAGAGAGCTTCGTGGCAGACCATATAGATGGTTTCCACCGCATCATCTTGGAGGGAAACTTTTTCTCCCTGGGTTTCAAAGATACCCTCCGCTCCGGTTTCATTTTCAAATGCCTCTACACGCCTGCGCAGAGCCGGGACAAGCCCGATCCGGGCTGCTGGGGAAGGACGGAGTGCCGTGATCGAGTGGCGAACTTCTTTGAGACCGTCTCGCAATTCCACTTGACTCTCCTCCAACCACTCCCGTACTTGCTCCGGTCGGGAATCAAAAATCTTAAGAGATGATTCCACTTTCATCAGTACACCTGCAAAGGATTGAGCAATCCCATCGTGGATTTCCCTGGCCAAGCGATTCCTCTCTTCCGCGACGCCCCGCCGTTCTCTCTCTTCCACCAAGCGCGCGTTTTTGATTGCCACCACCGTCTGACTAGCCAATACTTGCAGAAAGGTGAGATCCACTTCTTCAAAGGCTCGTTGCTCCATTTTCCATAGGGTGATCACTCCCAACACCTCTCCGTCCATCTT
>CAUGKZ010000223.1 GCA_959600065.1 uncultured Kroppenstedtia sp.
TGGACCGCAACCCCTCTCAATTGGTTCTATAAAGCCTTCTTTCCTTTTATCTGGGTCCTCAACAATGCCGCCAACAAGATCCTAACCTGGGTCGGTATCGAATTGGATCCAGACCAGCAACAGGCACACACTGAAGAGGAGATTCGCATGATGGTCGCCCAGAGTCATAAAGGCGGATACATCGATCAGACGGAGCTCTCCCTCTTTGACAACGTCTTTGAATTCACTGACCGGGTCGCCCGGGAAGTAATGGTCCCCCGCGTGGACATGGAATGCCTGTACAGCGAGGATTCTTTCAACGAGAATCTGGACAATATCCTCGCCGCCCGTCATACTCGCTTTCCTCTGTGTCGGGAGGACAAGGATGACATCATCGGCATCGTTCACAGTCGCCATGTGTATGAAATATTGGTCAGCGGCCAAACCCCGGACCTGAAAGAATTGAGCCGTCCCGCCATCCGGGTGCCGGAAACGATGGAAATCAAGGATGTCCTGCGCATATTACAGAAGAAAAAGTCAGAGATGGCGATCGTTGTCGACGAATACGGTGGAACCTCCGGACTGGTGACCACTGAGGATATCATCGAGGAAATCTTTGGCGAGATTCAGGATGAGTTTGACGATGAACGCCCTTTTTTCCAGAAGATCGGCGATGAGACCTCCATCGATGCCCGCCTCCTGATCGAAGAAGTGAACGAATACTTTCAGACCGACATCGAAGATCTGAATAACGACACCATCGGCGGCTGGATCTTCTCTCAGCTGAACGAAGTGCCCGTCGTGGGGGATGAGGTTTTTCACCAAGGCTTTCGATTTCGGGTACAAGATATCGATCAGAACAGTGTGAGCCGGCTCTTGGTATCTAAAATAGAACCAGCACCGGATGAACAATCTACACCTACCGAGGTAACAGAAAAGGAATAAACCCGATGGAGCTGTCCTCTGTGACAGCTCTTTTTTTATAGAGGAAATCAACAGCTCAAAAAACCGCCTGTCCCAGGCGGTTTTCACAGAAATCACATTTTCTGCTGGGAAACTAGATTCATGACTCCTTCTTTACCTGAACCAGCCCCGCTCCATACCAACGGCGAGAGCCGAGGTGGATCGCCTTCCCCAATAGCTGACGACGAACAGCAGCGGCGGACAATCCCCTCTGCTTGAACAGAGCCGCAACCCCTGAGACATGAGGGGCCGCCATGGATGTCCCGCTTAACACCGCATATTGACCCTCCTTGTAGGTGCTGAGAATGTTCACTCCTGGTGCAGCCAGATCCAGGGACGGCCCCGTGGCAGAAAAGGAAGCACGACGGTTCTTGCGATCAAGAGCGGCCACGGAGATGGTGGAAGAAAGACGGGCAGGCATCTCAACTTGGTCTCCTGTCCCTTGAGCATTACCCCCATTTCCCGCCGCCGTGATCACCAAAATCCCCTTTCGCGTCGCAGCTTGGACTGCATGGGTCAGGGCGGCGGGAACTTGGGATCCGGAGAGACTGAGACTCAGGTTGAGGATATGCATCCCATGGTCGATCCCCCAATCAATCCCCCGAATCAAATCTGTGACCGAACCGGAACCTTGATCATCCAACACTTTGATGGCATAGAGGTTACTGGACGGAGCCACCCCCACCACTCCGATGCCATTGCTACGGGCGGCAATCACCCCCGCTACATGGGTGCCGTGACCGTTGCCGTCGATAGGGGAACGGCCTGGATGAATAAAATTGACGCCGCCTTTGATGTTGGATACCAGATCCGGATGATTCAAATTAATTCCTGAATCGATCACGCCCACCCGAACCTTTTTGCCCGCACCGGGAAGGGGGCTGCCGCCTCCCCAAACCCGTTGGATATTCCAGGTCAGGGTCTGCCCAGCGGCGCGGGTTTGCTGCATATATTGTTTCCGGGTAAGAATCTGGCTCACTTTCGGTTGGGGAAGAGCAATCCGACATTCTTCCTCAGACAGAAGCACATCGGGTCCCCTCAGGAGGCGACTCGCTTGGGCCATGGGAATGCGGGCTGTGATCAATCCACTGTATCGGCTAAAATACCGAATGCTACCGCCAGATTGGCGAATTCGATCCACAACAGAAGGTTTTTTTGCGAGAAAAGTATAATGCACAAACTCGGATGGCATAAAATATCACCTCATATGCAAGATATGAGATGATATCCATCGCGGTTTGTGCGAGGATGGAAGTTCTATGCCCAAATATGCTTCGTTTGGAAGATTACTTGAATCGAAGTAAAAGAAACGGCATTCACATTCTAGAAACGTGGTGAAAAAATCGTCACCGGGAGGGTGAGGTTTCACATGGAGTGATTTTGGATCGGTAGAACAACGAAAAGGTTATGTGAAACCCCATCCCGGCCCTCTGAAAACGCCGCTTCCAGGTCATGTCTGGTAAATTCGGATCTGGTGCCCGGCCAGGATAATTCCTAAACGCTTGAATAGCGACAATCCAAAACATCCGCATGCCCCCTTCAGTAATGGAGGGGGCATGCGGATGTTTTTAAAACGAAAAACTACTCCTCTTCCAGCGAGGTTACGTAAACAACGGCATCCCAACGAATATAATACCTTCGGTCCTCTTTGGTAAGCAGGAAGTGATCCGAATAGACACCGGCCACCTCTCCCTCCAGCTTTCCAGAGAAGGTGGCAACCTGGACTCTTTGCCCCATCCATTGTTGCACTTGTTGGGACAAAAAATTCCCTCTCCTGTTTTTTCCGAACCAACCTCGCCTTGGCCTTCTCCACCCGCGACCCATTCCAGGACGGGGGTCCGGAGGAAGGGGCATAAATTCCGTTGAATCCGGCGGCAAGGGTTGGGATGGAACTGGCTGGTTAAACATGGGCCCCTGCATGGGTGTGTAATCGGGCATCATTGGGGATCCGTACCAGGATGGTGATCCGTAGCGGGGGTCCATGGGGTAATGGTAGGCACTCAAAAGCATTCACCCCCCATCGCTTCTTCACCTTATACCCTATGCAGGTGCCCGGAGTTCGGAACCTCGCTCGTCTTCTTTTCCACTCCGGGAATGGATGTGGTTAGTTTAACTCTTCCATCATGCCACGAAAATTATCCAGAGTGAGAGACTGGGGTCCATCTGAGAGAGCCCTTTCGGGGTCCGGGTGAACTTCCACCATCAATCCATCGGCGCCCGCGGCCAAAGCCGCCCGGGACATCGGGGCGACATAACGCCACTTCCCCGTCCCATGACTGGGATCGACGATGATCGGTAAATGGCTCAAATGGCGGATCACCGGGACGGCGGAAAGATCCAGCGTGTTTCGGGTAGCTGTCTCAAAGGTGCGGATCCCCCGCTCACACAGGATGACATGGGAATTGCCTTCATTGAGAATATATTCCGCAGACATGAGCCATTCCTCGATGGTGGCGGACAAACCCCGCTTCAACAAGACCGGTTTGCCTGCCTGCCCAATCTTTTTCAACAGGTGGAAATTTTGCATATTCCGGGCACCCAGTTGCAGGACATCCACGTACTCAGCCACCAGATCCAAATTTTCAGGATCCATCACTTCCGATATCACCGGAAGTCCGGTCTCTTCACCAGCCTCTGCTAACAGTTTCAATCCTTCTTCTCCCAACCCTTGAAAAGAGTACGGAGAAGTGCGAGGTTTGAACGCACCTCCCCGCAACAGACTGGCTCCCGCCTGTTTCACGGCTCGGGCAGTTTCCAAAATCTGCTCCCGACTCTCCACTGAACAGGGGCCGGCGATCACCACCGGGGCTCCTCCACCGATGGTCACGTTCCCTACCTGAACCTGACTCGGTTCTGGATGGAAGGAGCGACTCGCAAGCTTAAACGGCTCACTGACATGAACCACCTTTTCCACACCGGAAAAACGTTCCACTGCCAATTGGCTCAGGATTTTCTTATCTCCGATCAGGCCGAGAATGGTCTTATCCACCCCTTTGGAATAATGGATTTTCACCCCCTTTTCCTCCACAGCCTTGACGATCCGATCCACTTCCCCACGGCTGGCATCTGATTCCAACACAATAATCATGCCTGAAAACCTCCCCTCTTCAAATAAAAAAATAAATCCCCGCCCCCATAAGGGACGAGAATTTCTCGCGGTACCACCCTTTTTGGATCCTCAAAGAAGATCCCTCTTTAGAGCACATGGCGATCATGTGCGATCCGGATAACGGCGGATTCCGTTCCGGGTTCACCGAGAACATCTCCCGGCTCCCAACCGTCAGCTCCAAGGTGTAATTCGACGGACGGATTGATACCGGTTCGCAGCAACCACCGGCTCTCTGCAATCAAGTTCCGTCTGTCTACTTTTCCTCTTCAACGCGTTTAGGTATGAAAATGTTGTTGATACTCTAACATGGACACCATTGATTGTCAAC
>CAUGKZ010000224.1 GCA_959600065.1 uncultured Kroppenstedtia sp.
CAATAATGCCCGTAGTTCCGATGCTTTCAGACCGGTCAGGTGGGTTCGGTAACCCTCCAGCAGACGCCAACCGCCACCTACTCCCCGTTCAGCTGAGACAGGTATACCAGCTCCACTAAGTGCTTCCATATCCCTGTGGATGGTTCGCTGGGAGACTTCCAGCCGTTCTGACAGCCATTTCGCGGTCAGCCGCCCGTGTACTTGCAACAACAACAGAATGGATACCAAACGATCCGCCCGCATATAGCACTCCTTTCTGTGAAAATCATCGATAAATAAGACAATGGATGTCATGTATCGTCTTGTATGCTTACCTTATCAAAGGAGAGAGAAGATGAGAAACATGAGATCCTTGGAAGGAAAAATCGCTTTAGTTACCGGGGCCAGCCGAGGGGCGGGACGAGGCATTGCGGTGGAGTTGGGGAAAGCGGGGGCCACTCTTTATATTACAGGAAGAAGCCTTCAAGGGAAGGCAACAAAGGATCGGCCAGGCACACTGGATGAAACCCTTTCCCAAATTCAAGCTTGTGGAGGGGTGGGGGTGGCGATCCGTTGTGATCATACTCGGGATGAAGAGATAGAGGCGTTGATTGCCCGGATTCAAGACGAACAGGGGCGCCTGGATATCTTGGTCAACAATGTATGGGGCGGGAATGAGCTTGCGATTAAAAATGAACCGTTTTGGGAGTTGTCCCTGGATCATTGGGATCACATGTTTACTGCCGGAGTGCGGGCGCAACTGGTAACCAACCGTTTTGCTATCCCTTTGATACGAGAACAGAAAGCAGGGGTGATCTTGCACACGACTTTTTGGGATGAGTATAAGTACACCGGCCACTTTTATTATGATTTGGCCAAAAGTACCTTGAACCGGATGGCTTACGGGTTATCTATCGAGTTGAAACAGGACGGAATCGCGGTACTGGCAGTCTCCCCTGGCTGGATGCGGACGGAATTGGTACTGCAACATTTCGGCACCGATGAAAATCATTGGCGTGAAGTGGAGGCATTGCAACAGACGGAATCCCCTCATTACGTGGGACGTGGGATCTGCGCCTTGGTAGCGGATCCCGATGTGCTTCAAAAAAGCGGACGAGTGTGGCCGGTGGGGCAGTTAGCCAGAGAATACGGGTTCACGGATATCGATGGTCGGCAGGTTCCGGTCTTTCGCATCCCTGATCCTGATGGGGATTGAACTGATCTAGAGGGATCTACGACGTGCACAAACCGGTTCCTTTATGTGAGGGAGCCGGTTAACTTATGCCGAAAGATATTTAGAAGTGTTATGATTACCTTTCCTTTAGGTCCCTGTATAGCTTGGGGGAGTGAAGCGATCCTAGGCACGACTTTATCCTGAGGATATGACGACTTTTTCACAATGCTTCTAGGAGAAGACGATGCATTGTGAAAGCAATTCGAATAGTTTTCTAACATCCCCTAAGTTTCTAAACGGGGGATATATTTCTGCAAGAAGGTACACTGAAAACATTGAGCTAAGTGCAGAATTATATCTCCAGGGATCCTTCCTACTTAAGCAACCCAATTTAGAACCGGATCCAGATCATATCGCCACGAATCTCATTGTTATACAATTTTGCACTATCGATTGAAAATAAAGGTTTAAGATAAAAACCAAACCAGTTTGTATAACAAACATCATATTTAGTAAAACGGTAGGATCTTTTGTCTGGAGAAAAGATTTACGTTAACAACGCAAGTACTTCAAAGCATGTGAGGTAACATCAAACCGGAATCCCCCGTTGATCACAACGGAGGATTCCAATACCGAATCTATGACTCATATAATGAGGGGTAGGTACGGGGATTAGTAGCTCCTTCTACTCAATTGTCAACTTATTTTTGAGCGATTTCCGCATGTTCCTTGCGTAGCTGGCGGGCGGCTTCCACTAGGTTACGGAGAGAGGAGACCGCTTCCTCCCGGGTACGGGTCTTCAGACCACAGTCGGGATTAACCCAGAGCTGGGAAGGGTTGAGAACACGCAAAGCCCGGTGCATCAGGCGGGTCATCTCTTCCCTATTCGGTATGCGAGGGCTGTGGATGTCATAGACGCCAGGTCCGATTTCTCGTTCATAGTGCACTTCTTCAAAGGCTTGGATCAAATCTCCATGACTGCGTGAAGTTTCGATGGAGATGACATCGGCGTCCAATTCCTGGATGGCGTCTAGAATGTCGTGGAATTCACTGTAACACATATGGGTATGAACCTGAGTAGCTGGATGGGCTCCTGCGGTCGCCAGACGAAAAGCGGCAACGGCCCATTCCAGGTATGCATCCCGTTCCTTCGCTTTTAAGGGCAACCCTTCCCGAAGAGCGGGTTCATCCATCTGGATGACGGAGATACCTGACTCCTCCAGTTGTTTCACTTCTTCCCGAAGAGCGAGTGCGATCTGTCGAGCGACCTGGGGCCGGGGGAGGTCCTCCCGCACAAAGGACCAGTTGAGAATGGTGATCGGTCCGGTCAGCATGCCTTTGACAGGCTTGGAGGTCAAGCTTTGAGCGTATACGACTTCCTTCAAGGTCATCGGTTTCCGGTAGACAACATCTCCGAACAGAATAGGGGGTTTGACGCAACGCGATCCGTAGGACTGTACCCAACCCTGACGGGTGACGACAAATCCCTCCAGCTTTTCCCCGAAATACTCTACCATGTCGGTACGTTCAAATTCTCCGTGCACCAGCACATCGAGGCCGATTTCCTCCTGAACATGGATCCATTTCCGGATCTCCTGCTGAATAAACTCCCGATAACTTTCATCGGATTGCTTCCCTTGTTTCCAAGCCCGGCGGTTTCTGCGAACCTCATCGCTCTGGGGCAGACTGCCGATGGTGGTGGTGGGGAACAGGGGAAGAGTCAAGCGTTGTGCCTGGATCGTTTTCCGTTCTGAGTAGGGAGCTAAACGGCGAGTATCCTGGTCTGTGATCCGATCTGTGGCTTCTTGCACATCTTTCCGAGTACGCCAAGGAGAATGGGCCAACTCCTCTAAGGCCGAATGAGAAGCAGCCAGTTTCTCTGAGAACTTTTCTGCACCCTCTACCAGCGCATGAGTCAGCAAGACGATTTCTTCTAACTTTTCTTCTGCAAAGGAGAGAGAATGTTTCAGCACCGACGGCAATTCTGTTTCCTGTTTCACTGAGAGAGGAATATGAAGCAAACTGCAGGAAGGTTGAATCCACCACCCACTACAGGCGGCCTGCTGGGTCCATTCATCCTGCAAAAACTCCAATTCCTGCAGCAGATCGGCACGCCAGATGTTGCGGCCGTCTAGAATTCCGATTCCGAGTACTTTTTCTTCCGGGAATCCGTGTTGAGAGAGGGATTTTAGGTTTTCTTCCCGTCCTGCTTGGAAGTCGAGGCCGATTCCTGCGACGGGAAAGGAAAGGGTTCGTTTATAGTGTTCCAAGGAGCCAAAATAGGTCTGTAGCATGATACGAATCCCAGGCGCCGCTTGATTCAATTTTTCATACACGGCGGCCACCATTTCATGTTCTTCCTGGGAATGGGGGAGGACGAGAGCAGGTTCATCCAGTTGTACCCACTGTACCCCTTCGCACTCCAGTTCGATTAGGATCTGTGCGTAGAGAGGTGTTAACTGTTCCAAAATGGTCGGCAATTTTTCCGAGGGGAAGCCTTTGGATAGTTTGGTAAAGGTATAGGGACCGATGAGAACAGGTTTTCCTTCAATCCCCAAACATTTATTCGCTTCTCGATAAGCTTCCAGAGGGCGGTTTTCCAGTAATACCGGTTCAGTATCCTTTTCCCATTCCGGAACGATATAGTGATAGTTGGTGTTGAACCACTTGGTCATCTCACAGGCTGCATTCTCCCCGTCTCCCCGGGCCATGGCGAAGTACGTATGCAGGGGCACAGGGCCTTCTCCGTGTCCAAAGCGGCGGGGAACCAGGCCAAACATGACGGCCATGTCCAACATGTGATCATAACATGTAAAGTCTCCAACAGGGATCCGTGAAAGTCCAGCTTCTTGTTGTTGGCGCCAGCTTTCTAAACGGAGCTGTTTCATCTCTGCGATCAGATCGTTTTCTTCCAATTTTCCTGCCCAGTGGTTCTCCAAAGCTTTTTTCCATTCCCGCTGGGCTCCGATGCGAGGGAAACCTAAATTGCTGCTCTCGATGTTCAATGCGGCCACGCCTCCTTATAGCAATAAAAAAAGCATTCCACGACATCCAGACAAGTGGAAATGCTTAGCCAGGCCGCATGTTTCTCCGGCGGTACATTCCAACACCTCCCTATCTCCCGTAGGTCGAACAGTGTTTTCGGAACAGGCAGGTCTCCTGGCTCCGGGATCCATGCCCCATCTGCCTTCCCGATCGCCAATGGATCAGTGGCTTG
>CAUGKZ010000225.1 GCA_959600065.1 uncultured Kroppenstedtia sp.
AAGATTGGCGGGAAAGCCATCCGAGATCTTGTGTCTGGATACAGGTTCCACTGACGATACCCCTTTGATTCTGCAACGGTTGCAAAGACGATACCCTACTTTGGAAGTGTTGCCGTACACTGCAACCTCCGCCAGATGGGACCGGGAACCGGAATCCAGCGGAGGGAGAACCACTTGGGTGCTCGATCTTCGCAATGATTCCGGAAATAAATAGTCAGCAGTACCAACCGAGCCGGACTGCCCCTCCCCTCCGGAGGGGATTTTGCATGGGAAAGTGGGGGAGAACTATGGACTTTACTCTCTATCAGGTTCAAGGGGACACTTGGATCACCCTCGCTCCCGAGGTGGATCACTGTTTTTGGAGGAGATATGGCGTAGAGATCCACCCTGTCCAAACCCTTTCCTCATTTGGACAAGCCTTCCGTCAGGTGACCGGAGGAGTCCCCCCTCTTTGGACTGGAGAAGGGGGAGAGGATGTACAGCGGTGGGAAAGGATGGCCCATACTCTGCATCGACGGTTAGAGGGAAGAGCCCTCATCTGGGACGAGTTGAGAGTGGAGGAGTCAGAGGTGGAGCTACGCCAGGGGCTGCAATGGTTGGCTTTGACGAAGCGGGGGATCTTCCTTCCTGGAGTCGAGGCCACGGGTGCCGCTCTGCGCCGTAGGTGCAATCGTTGTGGAGCGGATGCCAGCCGGATCCGTACCGGTCCCTGTGCCCGCTGCGGGGGAGTCTGCGCCTGGTGTGACCGCTGTGTGATTCTGGGAAGGAATCGGGCTTGCATGCCCCTGGTTCTGGTGGAACCCCTGGGAAATCATTCAGCAGAGAAGGAGGTGGAACTGAGGTTGCCCGCTTTGTCTATGGCTCAACAGGATGCCGCGACCCAGTGTCTCCAGTGGTTGGAAAGGGAAGAGGCGGAGCTGTTGGTGTGGGCTGTCACCGGTTCCGGCAAGACGGAGATGCTATTTCCGGCAGTTCGGCAGATTCTGGAGCAAGGCGAGGGGGTATTGTGGGTCTCTCCCCGTCGGGAGGTGGTTACTGGGGTGGCGCAACGGATGCGACGGGCTTTTCCCGGAACGGAAGTGGCAGAAGTCCACGGGGAGACGGGAGAGATCTGGGAGAATCGGCCGCTGACCGTGGCGACGGTACAGCAGACCCTTCGCTATTACCGCCGATTCAGACTGGCGGTAGTAGATGAAGCGGATGCTTTTCCTTTGCAGGAAGATCCCCGCTGGCTCCAGGGAGTCCGTCGGAGCTTGATCGACGGGGGTCAACAAGTCTATCTGACAGCTACACCGCCCTCTAGCTGGAAACGACGGGTTCAACGAGGGAAAATGGCTTCTGTGACGGTTCCGGCCCGCTTTCACGGCTCCCCGCTGCCTGTTCCCAAAGTTTACCGGCTTGGGGGCTTACAGCGGAGATTGGAGCGAGGGGCTTCCATACCGCAGTTGGAGTTCTTTCTGAAGGAGGTATCGGCGGAGAAGGGACAGGCTTTTCTGTTTGTTCCGCGGATCTCCGATGCCAATCTGGTGATGGACTGGATCGAGCAGCGCATGCCCGGGCTGAAAAAAGCCACCGGGTTGGCCACGGGCAGAAATGAGAAAAGACGAGAAACGATCCAATCTTTCATGGAGGGAGAGCTTCAAATTCTGGTGACCACTACCGTGATGGAACGGGGCGTGACCGTACCTCATTGTCATGTGTTGGTGGTGGGGGCGGATCATCCGGTATTTGATCGTGCCACTTTGATCCAGGTGGCGGGGCGTGTGGGCAGGGATTCCGCCTGGCCGCAAGGGGAGGTGTGGTTTCTATCCACGGTATGGACAGAGGCCCAAAGAAGTGCGATCCGGGAGATCCGGAGTCTGAACCGATATGCAGAGGAGAAGGGGTACCTGTCAGTGGAAAGGGAAGCACCTGGGTTATGAGTCGATGGTGGGAAAAGTGGTTTGCCGCACCTGGACTTTGCCCCCTGTGTGGGTCTGTTCACTCCGCTTCCGTCTGGGCTGGAGTCTGGGACCGTCTCTGCTCCTCCTGTCAAGCCGGACTTCATCTGATCCAGCCGCCTTGCTGTCCCCTGTGTGGACGAAGCTGGCCGGTTGCTTCCCTCTGCGGGGATTGTCTCCGCCATCGGTCTCGGGATTTGGAACGAAATGTAGGTGTGATTCGCTATACTTCATTTGCAAAAGAATGGATACGTCTGTTCAAGTATCGGGGACAGGAGGGGTTGGCAGAACCCTTGGGGGAGATGATGGCGGAAGCCCTCTTCGCATCTGGGATGCGACCGGAGGCGGTCACCTATGTCCCTCTCCATCCAGACCGGATGCGCCAACGGGGGTTTAACCAGTCGGAACTTTTAGCTCGGGAAGTGGCCCATCGTCTCCATCTTCCGCTGAGGTCTGTTTTGGAGAGGACCCGGCCCACTCCGCCCCAGAGCCGCCGCAATCGCTGGGAGAGGATGAACGCCCTCGTCGGCGCCTTCCGATTGCAACCTTTTTGCGCTGAAACTATGGACAAAAAGTGGCTGATAGTGGATGATGTCTATACCACCGGATCCACATTGACAGAGTGCGCCAAAACCTTGAAGACAGCAGGCGCAAAGCAGGTTTGTTCCCTGACCTGGGCTCGTTGAACCGGAGGGGTGTATATGAGATTCATATGGGGAAAGGTATAGAACGGGGAAAGTTGGGTAACAAAGGGGAATAGAGCTCTATTGACCTTTCTGACAGATGGGGAAGAGAGCGTTTACCCCTGCAAATGATCCGCCTCCATAGAGAAAGGTTTAAGAGGTTTCAACTGATAAGGAGTGTGACCTATGAACAAAACGGAATTGATTGAGCAGGTGGCCGAATCTACTGGAAAGACCAAAAAAGAGTCCGCAAACTTGGTAGATGCGGTTCTCGATTCTATTGCCGAAGCATTGCAAAAAGGGGAGAAGGTTTCCCTGATCGGATTCGGAAATTTTGAAGTACGGGAGCGGGCGGCCCGGACCGGACGCAATCCCCAAACCGGGGAGCCCATCGAAATCGGTGCGAGCAAAATCCCTGCTTTCAAACCTGGAAAACAGCTGAAGGAAGCTGTCAACTGAAGAATGGTTCTTCCCTCCGGAAAAAACCGGAGGTTTTTTTATGAGACAAAGGCAGGAAAATCTTCGTTACAGGACGAATAGTAGATTTTATTTACGGCTGATTTGGAAAAACAGAGGTAAGGAATAGTCTTAATAATAGCAAATTAATAGTGTAAACAGCGGAAGGGAGCAAAATGATGAAAGGAAAAAAAGGGTTTCTCCTGGCTATGATGCTGGTATTAGCTGCATGGATGACAGCGTGCAGTGGAGGTAAATCGGCGGATCACGCCACGGAGTTCAAAGTGGGAACGGATGCTCAGTATCCTCCCTTTGAGAAGCAGGAGGGAGATGGTGAACTGACCGGCTTCGATATGGAGATCATCAAAGCGATTGCCAAGGCGGAAGGAATGAAAGTCTCCGTCAAACATACGGGTTGGGATCCACTCTTTGAGGCGGTTAAACGAGGGAAATTAGATGCGGGAATTTCCGCTATGACGATTACAGAAGATCGTCTGAAGAATTATGATTTTTCCGATCCCTACTTTGAGGCCAAACAACTTCTCCTGGTTCCAGCCCAGTCGAAAGTGAAAACCCTGAAGGATTTGAAAGGCAAGCAGATTGGCGTCCAATCAGGGACCACGGGGGAGGAGGTAACCAAGAAAACTTTTGGAAAGACATACAGCGGGATTCGCGGATACGATGACACCCCGGCGGCGATCGAAGACTTAGTCAACGGACGGGTAGATGGTGTGGTTGCCGACAATGGAGTGGTTAAATATTTTATGAAGCAACTGGATGACCAAAAGTTCAAACTGATTGAGGACCCTTCCTTTGAGGCCGAAAATTATGGAATCGTGGTGAAAAAGGGGAACACCGAACTGCTCAAAAAGATCAATTCTGGTTTGAAAAAAATCCAGGAAGACGGCACCTATGATCAAATCCACAGCAAATATTTCGGGGAATGAGGTCGGTTTGGAGGGTGAGGGACACCCTCTTTTTTTAAAAAATGTGTCTGGTAAATCTATCAGGGCTGTTGATTAACCAGAAAATGGGCGGTGGAAGGGAGTCGTGTGCTGCCAAAGCGACCTTTGCGCCACAGGCACTACAATTTGAAGTTAAGGATGCGCCACAGGCACTACAATCTCGATGGGCTGAAGCCCTGGAATAAAGGTAGCACCACAGGCACTACAATCCAAGGGAGCTGAAGCTCTAGATCAAGGTAGCACCACAGGCACTACAATCTCGATGGACTGAAGCCCTGGAATAAAGGTAGCCATCCTGCCCAGCGGAGAATCTGGAGGGAGG
>CAUGKZ010000226.1 GCA_959600065.1 uncultured Kroppenstedtia sp.
GTGAGAGAGTCTGTTTTGCAACAACTGGCAGGGGAAGAGCCGGAAGCGTAACAGACGACGGCGATCGAAGAGGTTCTGGACATGGTACTTAAAGACGAGGTTCGCCGAATGATCCTGGAAGAAAAGAAACGTCCTGACGGTCGTTCTCCGGAAGAGATCCGACCTCTCACCAGTGAAGTGGGAATTCTTCCCCGCACCCACGGGTCAGGCCATTTTCGGCGGGGTCAAACCCAAGTCCTTAGTGTCTGCACCCTGGGAGCTTTGGGGGATGTTCAGATCCTGGATGGTCTCGATCTGGAAGAATCGAAACGATTTATGCATCACTATAACTTTCCCCCTTATTCTGTCGGTGAATCCCGCCCTATGAGAGGACCGGGACGACGTGAAATTGGACACGGGGCCTTGGGTGAACGGGCATTGGAACCGGTGATCCCTTCGGAAGAGGAATTTCCCTATACGATCCGACTGGTCTCCGAGGTACTGGAATCTAATGGCTCCACTTCCCAAGCCAGTATCTGTGCTTCCACCCTGGCTTTGATGGATGCAGGTGTGCCGATCAAAGATCCCGTGGCCGTGATTGCGATGGGGCTGGTCAAGTAAGGAGAGCAAGTGACGGTCTTGACGGATATTCAGGGGATGGAAGACCATCTGGGAGATATGGATTTCAAAGTGGCGGGGACCCGAAAAGGTGTGACCGCGCTGCAGATGGATATCAAGATCGAAGAGATTGACAGGGAAGTTCTTTCCCAGGCGTTGCAACAAGCCCATCGTGCCCGACATGTACTCCTTGATAATATGACGGCCACTCTGGGTGAACCCCGTCAGGAACTGTCTCCCCATGCTCCAAAAATCTTGACCCTGAAGATTCATCCGGACAAGATCCGGGAAGTGATCGGGCCCAGCGGACGGGTGATCAACAAGATTATCGATGAAACTGGAGTCAAAATCGATATTGAGCAGGATGGCAGGATCTTTATCGCCTCAGCGGACCCTGTGCAAAACGAGAAAGCGAAAAGTATCATTGAAGACTTAGTCCGGGAAGTGACGGTTGGGGAGATCTACAACGGAACAGTCAAACGAGTGGAGAAATACGGAGCTTTTGTCGAGATCCTTCCGGGAAAAGAAGGTTTGGTACATATTTCCCAACTGGATAAAGAGCGCGTGAACAAGGTGAGCGACGTGGTAAACCTGGGGGATCAGATCCAGGTGAAAGTGACTGAGATCGATAACCAAGGACGGATTAACTTGTCCAGGAAAGCGGTCCTGACACAAGGCTCCTGATGTCCTCCGTACAAAAAGAGTCAGAGAGATCTGTCTCTTTTTTTATTGGGAAAACCCCTTTGTATAGGAAGGGATGGGGGTGCATAAGTTAGTAGCATCCAATAGGGTGACGAGGTGCTTTATAGTATGAAACAAAGATTGCGGAAACGTTGGGTGTTGCTAACGGTGCCCTTGATCTGGTTGGGGGTTTGGTCCCCATCGGTGACGGCCTATGTCACGTCTGTAAAAAAGGGCTCAGCGGAGCCTGTGCTTCAGAGGGAGGATGAGAAGCTACGGGAAGTGATTGAAAAGGGCTCCCAAGCCCGTCGGGATCCCCCGGTGGATGCACGGATTGACCGTATTTGGAAGGCGATCCCCGGATACAATGGCCTCGAAGTGGACAAGGAAGCTACCTATCGATCGGCGATCAAAGGTGGAAAAGAAAAATCGCTCACCTGGGTTTTTCGCGAGATACCGGCCCGGGTTTCTCTGGATCAATTGCCTGTGGGACCCATATATCGAGGAAATGAAAAGAAACCGATGGCCGCCTTGATGATCAATGTAGCTTGGGGGACGGAACATCTGCCGCGGATGTTGGATATCTTAGAGAAAGAGGGGGTTGCCGCCACCTTTTTTCTAGATGGTTCTTGGCTGAAGCAACATCCCGAGAAGGCGAAAAAATTATTGACCAAAGGTCATGAGCTAGGAAATCACGGTTACAGCCATCCCTTGATGAGTCGGGTAACTCGGGAGCGAATCCGGTCGGAGATGGAAAAGACAGAGTCTCTGATCCGTAAGTTAGGGGCAGAATCCCACTTCTTTGCACCTCCGGCGGGGGATTTCAACCAGGTGGTGTTGGAAGAAGCTCAGCGAATGGGGATGAAGACGGTGTTATGGACTGTGGATACGGTGGATTGGAGAAAAACTTCCTCTCCAGAGTGGATGATTCAGCGGATCCGTAAAGGGATCCACAAGGGATCGCTGGTATTGATGCACCCCACCGAACGCACAGTTCAAGCGCTTCCTCAAATCATCCACAGTATCCAAGAAAAAGGACTGCGGTTAGGAACCGTCAAAGAAGTATTATCTCCTAAACGCGTGGAGCTTGTTGAGCCCGTCCCTTCCTTCTGATATAGTGGGGATGGTTTTTTACAGGTGGAAGTTTGTAATAAGGGGGAGGAATGCATAAAAAGTGATTCAGAGACACCATCTTCCCAATGGGGTCCGGGTCGTGGCGGAATCGATTCCCCATGTCCGGTCTGTAGCTTTTGGCCTGTGGATCGGGGCCGGATCCCGTTGGGAGACAGAGGAGAACAACGGGATTTCTCATTTTTTGGAGCATATGCTTTTCAAAGGAACCGAGAAACGGACCGCCCGTCAGCTAGCGGAAACCTTCGATGAAATCGGCGGACAGGTGAACGCCTTCACTTCCAAGGAGATGACCTGTTACTACGCAAAAGTACTAGATGAACACCTGGAGATCGCCATCGATGTATTGGCGGATATGTTTTTTGAGTCGCTCTTCGAGCCGGAGGAGATTGAAAAAGAGCAAAACGTCATAGAGGAAGAGATTCGGATGGTGGAAGACACACCGGACGACATAGTTCACGATTATCTCTCTATGGCTGCCATGGAAAAGAGTCCCCTCGGCTATGCAGTTCTCGGAACTGTGGAAAATGTTCGGAGTTTCAATCGTTCTCTTTTGTTGGAATACAAGGAGAAGCATTATCGTCCCGATCAGTTGGTGATCGCACTGGCAGGAAATTTGCCGGCAAACTATCTGGAATGGATTGCAGAACGCTTTGGTGATTTCCAAGGGGAGGGGAAAGTGGATGCAAGGAGTGAGGATCCTTGTTTTACTGCGGGAACTTCCCTCCATCGTAAAGAAACAGAGCAATCCCATTTATGTATCGGACTTCCCAGCGTTTCAGTTGCCGATCCCCGAATTTATTCGTATAATTTGTTGAACAACTTACTCGGTGGAAACATGAGCTCCCGCCTGTTTCAGGAAATAAGAGAAGAACGAGGATTGGCCTATTCGGTTTTTTCTTATCTCAGTGCCTACCGTGATACAGGTTTATTCACGATTTATGCCGGTACGGCGCCAGATCAGGAAAACGAAGTGATGGAAATTCTGCTTCGCATTATGAAAGAGTTGCGGGAGAATGGGGTTTCTGAAGAGGAACTGCGAAAAGGAAAAGAACAGTTGAAGGGTAGTCTGATGATGAGTCTGGAGAGCACCAATAGCCGGATGAGTCGCCTCGGAAAAAACGAACTTCTCTTGGGTTCTCACAAATCTTTAGATGAAGTAGTGGCAGCTGTGGAGGGGTTGACCCGTCAAGATCTTTGGGAAGCGGCACAGACGATTTTTTCTCATCCGATGGCTCTCTCCATCATTTCACCTACGGGTGAGCTTCCTTCGGCTTTCAGGAGGGATGCTCTTGTACTTTGATGTAGGAATCAAAAAACTGCCTGGAAATGAAGATTTGCCTCTACCCGAGCGGATGTCGGAAGAGGCGAGTGGCTTTGATCTGTTGGCGGCGGTCCAAGATGAACTGCAACTGGAACCGGGGGAGTGGAGGCTGGTGCCTACAGGTATCGCTTTGGAGATGCCGGCTGGCCTGGAAGCACAGGTCCGTCCTCGCAGTGGTTTAGCTCTCAAACACGGGATTACGCTGTTAAATTCTCCAGGAACTATTGATGCGGATTATCGGGGGGAGATCTCCGCCATACTTCATAATCTAGGCCGGGAGCCCTTTGTGGTTCGTCGCGGAGAGCGGATCGCTCAGCTGGTGTTCCAACAGGTTCCCAAGGTCCGATGGAGGGCGGTGGAACAGCTGAGTTCCACCGACCGTGGCTCTGGTGGATTTGGTCACACGGGCAAGTAGAGTGAGGGAAAGAAATGGGGCGGACACTTTGAGCCGTCTGTTCCCCACAGATGGGTTTGCGTCGGCTCGCCGGAATACAGGCGTTGGAACCCAAACTGATCTGACCCCGGTCTATCGCAATAAAATCCTCTCCTGAAAAGAGGATTTTTTTCAGGCGTGTTGATTAGCCATATTTTGGGTGGGGAGATCGTGTTCACCCACGCGA
>CAUGKZ010000227.1 GCA_959600065.1 uncultured Kroppenstedtia sp.
AACTTCGTTCCGGTGGTGGGCCGCCTGTTTTCCGACGCTGCAGACACCGTGGTGGGCGCCTCTCTGTTGGTGAAAAACTCCATCGGTTTGGTAGGTGTGATTCTCCTCCTACTGATCATCGCGTTTCCGGCTTTGAAAATCCTTTCCCTGGCTCTGGTGTACAGTTTCTCTGCAGCTGTCATGCAACCACTTGGAAATAGCCCGATCATCGAATGTCTCAGCATCATATCCAAGACTTTGCTCTATATTTTCGCCGCCTTGGCTACTGTGGGGATGATGTTTTTCCTGGCGATCACCATCATAGTAGCTTCTGGCAATATCTCGGTGATGATCCGGTAGGTGATACCATGATCGAACTGTTGAGCGGTTGGCTGAAACAAATCGTGGTCCTAGTTTTGCTCGCTGTCTTTATGGATCTCCTTCTGCCCAACAATTCCATGGACAGATATGTCAAGTTGGTCATGGGACTGTTGATCATTCTGGCCATGATTTCCCCGATCTTCCAATGGATTCATCAAGATTTGGATCTAACCCAACTGACTTTGGATACGGCCCAGACGGAGGAAAAAAAACTTCCCTCTCTGTCCGGGATTCAACAGGAAAGCAAACGTTTGACTCGGACGCAAGACCGATTGGTGCGAGAGGAAGCCCAGCGGCGCCTGGAGCAGACGATTACAACAGAGGTGGAGCAACGCTTCCGGGTAAAAGTAGATCAAATCCGGGTTCAGACCGAGGCAGAGGCAAAAAAAGTCGGGATCTCCCAAGTGTCACTCACGGTGCATCCGGCTGAAAAGGAAGCGAAGGAGGAAATCTCCCCTGTCCAACAGGTGGAAGAAGTCAAACCTGTGAGGATTGATGGAGGCGGGGAGAGGAAGCGTGGAGGTGTGGAGAAGGAAAATTCCTCTTCCACACAGAGCGTGTGGGAGAAGAAAATCACCCGCTACCTGGCGAAAACACTCCAACTCCAGGATAGACAAGTACACGTGGAAGTTCTTCAGGGGAATCAGGGGAGGTGATCGATCGTGTTAAAGCAACTCCTGGATCGAGTGGAAAAATCCCTTGGAGACGGGGGAAACGGTGGAAAACGGGTGAGTGTCTTTCGTTGGTTGATCCTCATCGGGTGTTTCGGGGCGGCTCTCATGATCCTTTCATCTTTCTTCTCGGTTCGTGAAGAGGCGGGTTTGCCTGAAACCCCAACTTTGAAGAAGAGGGAGTCCAAAGAAGTCTGGAACAAAGAGGAAAAAAATATGACGATCAAAGATTATGAATCTCTCTATGAAGCGCGTTTGACCGAGGTATTGAGCAAAATTGTAGGCATCGATGACGTGGCGGTGATGGTGAACCTGGATTCCTCGGAAGAGACCGTGGTGGAGAAAGATGTTCGCAGATCCAATCAAGTGACAGATGAACAAGATCAAAAAGGGGGGACCCGGAAAAGTAATCAGGAAAATTCCGATGCAAAGGTGGTGTTGCGGAGAAACGGGGATGGGGAACAACCGATTGTGCTCAAGAAGTTGAAACCCGAGGTGAGAGGGGTGCTGGTGGTGGCCAGAGGTGCAGAAAATTTGAAAGTCAAAGCGGCTATGATCGAAGCGATCCAACGGGTGCTGGACGTTCCGATGCATCGCATATCCGTAATGCCCAAAGGATGAGGAGGGGAACGGGATGAATATGAACAAACAGACGGTCTGGCTGGTGACGATGCTGACATTGATGGTGGTTTTGTCCGCCTACTATATTGTGACAGGGCCGGTGGAACCGGCAGTGGATCAGACGGTATCGGAGGAGTCGGGGGATATTCAGGTAGAGACACAGGAGAAAGATGACGGGGATAAGAAAGATCATGAAGACAAGACAGATGACGGGAACAAGATCAAAGAGAAAGAAGAGAAGAAAACTGAGGATCAGTCGGCTTCAGCCAAGTCTGACAACGATTACTTTGTGGGCTATCAACTTCAGCGAAGTTCTCTTCGCTCTAAGATGACAGAGGAATATATGAAGGTGCTGACAGATCCCAAAGCATCCAAGAGTTCGTTGAAAGAGGCTCAAAGTAAGATTGACGAACTGATGAAAGTGGACAAATCAGAATCGGTTATGGAAGACTTAATCCGTGAAGAAGGGTTTCGTGATGCGGTGGTGATCACCAACGATGATCACTTTGTCGATGTGATCGTTCAAAGTGAGAAACTGAGCAAAAAACAGGTGGTCAAACTGATTGGGATGGTGAAAAAACAGTTGGGAGTTCCTGCCACGCAAGTTTCCATTGCACATCGGGGCTGAAGGAAAACCCTCCGTGGGAGGGTTCTTTTCTTGCAATCAGGAGAGTTTTCGACCTGAGCCGGATGACAAGATTGATTCCGTGGAATCTAAAACGTACAATGAACATAGTGCAAAAGATAGTGGCAAAAGTGAAATATTCGGGGGGAGGGAAACCTCGTTTTCGGTTGTGCCGTACTGATGAATTGATATAAAATCATACGGGTGGCAGGGGAGTTCGCTGACCTAGCTTGATGGTGTGTGGCAATGAACTCTCTTTATTCAGGAATTAAGGAGGAGTGATTGGACTGTGCCGATGAAGATGCATGAATTGCGGGAACTGATCCGGCTGGTAGATAAGTCTAAAATCGAAGAGTTTGAACTGGAGAATGACGGAACCAAAGTATTGATCAAGAAAGCGCTGCCGGAGAGGCAAGAGGTCGTTGCGGACTCTCCTAGCCTCCAGGTGCAACCTGCGGAGCCGGAGTCAGGAAACCGGGCGGAAGCCGCCCCCGTTGTTTCGGCTACGGAAGGGACTTCTCCTCAGCAGGCGCCTGCGGCCACCAAGGAAGAAGAGGAAAATTTGCATAAGATCGTCTCTCCGATGGTCGGGACTTTTTATCGCGCTCCTTCACCCGATGCGGCCCCTTATGTTAAGGATGGAAGCCAGGTGGATGAGAAGACGGTGGTCTGCATCGTGGAAGCGATGAAATTGATGAACGAACTTGATCCTGAAGTACGGGGCGAGATCGTTAAAGTACTCGTGAAGAACGGACAACTGGTCGAATACGGTCAGCCGCTGTTTCTGGTTAAAGCCGACTAAACAGCGGAGGAGGAGAGAATGATGTTTAACAAAGTGCTGGTGGCCAATCGGGGAGAGATCGCCGTTCGCGTGATTCGGGCTTGTCGCGAATTGGGGATCAAGACCGTGGCTGTCTATTCCGAAGCGGACTGGGATGCGCTTCATGTCACTCTGGCAGATGAAGCCTACTGTATCGGGCCGGCGGCATCCAAAGATAGCTATCTGAATATGACCAACCTGATGAGTGTGGCTACACTGGTCGAAGTGGATGCGATTCATCCCGGATACGGTTTCCTGGCGGAAAATGCCGATTTTGCTGAGTTATGTGCAGCTTGCAATATCACCTTTATCGGTCCGGATCCGCAAGCTATTGTCAAAATGGGGGATAAAACGACGGCCAGGGAAACAATGAAAGTAGCAGGTGTTCCTGTGGTTCCCGGAACCGAAGGTGTGATCGAAGATTTGGAGACTGCCATGGAGACGGCCCAGGAGATCGGTTATTGTGAAGGCGACAGCTGGCGGTGGCGGCAAGGGGATGCGGGTTGTACATACAGAGGAGGAGCTGAAGCGGGCGATTCAGACGGCGCAACAAGAGGCGGAGATCAATTTTGGGAACTCTGGCGTCTATCTGGAGAAGTTTCTCGTGGAGCCCCGGCATATCGAAATCCAGGTAATGGCGGATTCCTATGGAAACACCGTCTACCTGGGAGAACGGGACTGCTCCATTCAACGCCGGTATCAGAAGCTGGTGGAAGAAGCCCCTTCTCCGGCGCTGGATTCCACCTTGCGGGAAAAAATGGGACAGGCAGCCGTGGCGGCTGCGCAAGCCGTCAACTACTCCGGAGCGGGAACGGTGGAGTTTCTCCTCGATAAAGAAGGAAACTTCTATTTTATGGAGATGAATACCCGAATCCAAGTGGAACACCCGGTGACTGAACTGGTGACGGGGATCGACTTGGTGAAAGAACAGATCCGGGTAGCGGCAGGATCCCCTCTTTCCGTGGAACAGGAAAAGATCGTGATCGATGGCTGGGCCATCGAATGTCGAATCAATGCGGAAGACCCGGATCGAAACTTCATGCCTTCGCCGGGAACGATTCAATTCTACCTGCCACCGGGTGGAACCGGCGTTCGTGTGGACAGTGGTGTCTACCCCGGCTATTCGATCCCTCCCTTCTACGACTCCATGGTGGCCAAACTGATCGTATGGGGGAAAGACCGGGAGGAAGCCATTCTGCGAATGGAAAGAGCTTTGGAGGAATTCGCTATCGACGGCGTCCGCACG
>CAUGKZ010000228.1 GCA_959600065.1 uncultured Kroppenstedtia sp.
AATAGGGGTTGTAAAAAATCGGATGACGGATTCAGATGAGAAGTCCCGATTGGAAATCCCTTTTGCATTTGCAAAAAAGATTTAAAAGTGGAGCGGATTAACCCGAAAATAGGCGGCGGAAGGGAGTCGTGTACTGCCAAAGTGACCTATTCTCGATGGGATGAAGCTTTGGATACAGGATAACATCTAATCCAGCTGAAGTCATACAGGGGGCGTTTATTCCCATGAAAATCCACCGGCCGGAAGCAACGGCCGGTGATCTCACCATGTCTTTTACTGATACGGGAACTGAGTTTGGTAGTTGGTGAACTTTTGAGCGGCTTGGGTGACGTATTGGGCGTTGGCCTGATCCGTCTGGTACCATCCCTTGCTGTGCATCAGGTTGAATACATCCCGTTGGCATTGATGAATATCAGTCAGGATGCTCATCTGCGTCTGATAAAGGGCGTCGTTGCTCGCTTCGTTGACTGCAACGCCGTAGGCGTCAGACATATATTTTTCCATGGCTAAAATGTCGTTGATACGATCCCGGTCACTCATTTCCGGTCCCTTCATCTGTGGGAGTTGAGTTTGACCGGTCTGTTGTTGGGTTTGCATCGGTGATTCCTCCTTACTGATTCATGGATTGGTTCTGTTGTTGTCCGCCGCTAGTGGAGTTGCTGTTCAGATATTGAAGCAGTTGCTCATAATGTTGCTGATGTTTCTGTCCGATCAGTTCGATTTGGGATTTGATTTGCGGATCCTGGCACTCTTGGGCATAGTGGTGGCACTTTTTGAATGCCAACAGCTCCCAGGATAATTCATCCTTTAAATAGTTCAGATCTTTGGTGGTCAATGGCATCTCGACCCATCCTTTCCATTCAAGGTGGTTTCTCTGTTATGCTGTGATATACGGTGGGAAATATGTATGAAGGAAGAGTGTGAACCAGGAAAAAGGTGAGGGAAAGGAGTCTTGTGTGGCCATCGTGGGATGAGTACGAAGGAACTTAATGATACTTGTACTCCGGGAGAGTAGCCAAGTGTCGCTGAACACGGTCTCTCCAACCTCTAATAGGGCTGGGACCGCGTGGGTTTTCTTTGCAAGGGGATCCTGCTGTATAATAGGGACGAGATGGAATTAGGAATGGAAAGGGTGTCATCATGATTTACGATGTGGATACAGATCGGATCGAATCTCAGCTGTTATACTTAGAACAGTGTGTAGGTGTCATTCAAAGTTCCCGGGAAGCCCTGGAACAAAAGGAGGATCCGGTGCTTCTATTTGCAGCAGCCCGTGCTTTACATATCGGGGTGGAGTGTGTGATCGACGTGGGTAGCACTCTGATTGACGGATTTATTATGCGGGATCCGGGAGGATACTTGGACATTGTAGATATTTTGGAAGATGAACGGGTGGTTCCAACGGAGGCGGTTTCCCGTCTGAAGCAATTGGTCCGGTTGCGGGAGCGATTGGTCCGTCGATACGATGAGGTGACCCCGAAGGAATTGCTCCGAGAATTGTCGGACACGTCGGTGTTGGCCTCCTATATCAGTTGGGTTCGCAAATATCTAGATCAAGAATTGGGAAGTGCCAAGACATCTGCGTCCAGGAGCCGTCACAGTGGATAAATATGTGAATCTTCCCCTGTCTGTTTTTGCCGATGAGATGGCAGAGCGCAAGCTCCCCAGTCCTGCTGCCGGAAGCAGTTTAGCCGCTTCACTGATGATGGCGATTTCTCTGTTGGAGATGACGGTTTCGGAACAGGTGGAAACCACGGGGAGGATGGAGGGGCGGGATCTGTCTCATGATTTAAAGCGCCTCCGGCATTGGCGGGAAGAAGGGAAGGCATTAGTGGATGGGGATATTCAGGCGGTGGAGGAGATGGTTCGGCGCGGAAGTACCGTCGAAGGGGAATGGTTACTGGCTCCTGTTTGCCGCTTGCATGAGTTGTCCGGGGAGATCCTGAAGTGGGTACCCGATTATCTGAAGGTGTCGGGAACCAAAGTGAGTGACACCTTGGTGGCTGCTCTTCACCTGAGGACCGTCTGGCTCGGTACTTGGCACATCGTCGGTTTTAATGCCAAAAGCTTCGGTTGGGATTTCCCGTTGCTCTCCGACTGGGAATCTGAACTGGAAGGGACCGATGCCATCATACGCAAAGTGGTATCCTCGGTGCGGGACTGAAATGGGGGACGAGAACAACCATCCATATGACGAATGGGGGTGTCCTTCCTTTAATGAAAAGGCAGGGGGATCGATTTATGCCGTGGTATGAGGAAAGTTTCGGAGAGGATTATCTTTTGGTCTACCGTCATCGCAATCAGGCCAGTGCAGGTCGGGAAGTGCAGGCAGCAGCGGGGTGGTTGGATCTGAAGGAAGGCGAGTCCGTACTGGACTTGTGCTGCGGAACGGGGCGTCATTCCATTGCTTTAGATGATTTAGGGATGCAGGTGACTGGCATCGATCTCTCCTCTGTGCTCCTTCAGGTGGCAAGGGAGACCTCCCAGGAACGGGAGATCGTGTATGTGCAAGGGGATATGAGAGATCTCCCTTTTAAGGAGGGAAGCTTCGATGCGGTGCTCAATCTGTTCACCTCTTTTGGTTATTTCGCCGAGGATGATGAAAATGTGAAAGTACTGTCGGAGATTGCCCGGGTTACCCGACAGGGCGGAGGTTTTTTGGTGGATTTTCTCAATCGGAGAGCAGTAGAGCGCGGTCTGGTCCCCCGAAGTGAACGGGAGCAGGAAGGAACCCGCATTCGGGAAGAGCGTTGGATTGACGGGAGCTTTGTCCGCAAGAAAATTACTGTGACCGATCATCTGGGGGAACGTCACTACCAGGAACGGGTCAAAATGTACGATCGAAAGCAGATGATGAGGATGATGGAAGCGGCAGGTCTCACTGTGGATCAGGTCTGGGGAGATTTTGATGGAACCTTGTATTCCGAAGACAGCCCCCGGATGATTATCACCGGAAGGGTGGAAGGCTGAATGGGGTACCGGGGTTATCTGATCGATCTCGATGGGACCCTGTTTAGGGGTGACCAAGTGATACCAGGCGGACTCTCCTTTGTGCAGCAATTGGAGAGGCAGGGGTTGCCCTATGTTTATCTGACCAACAATTCCGCCCGTCGTCCCGAGCAGACCGCAGCAAAATTGCGGGGCTTCGGTTATCCAGCAGAATCGAAGCAGGTGGTCACTTCCGCTCAGGCGACGGCAGCTCATCTAAAAAAGGAGCTAGGCATCCCGGCTGTCATGGCTTTCGGTGGAGAAGGGCTGAAGCATGCACTCCGGGAAGCGGGCTTCCCCTTGCAGGAGAAGAATCCAGAGGCCGTGGTGATCGGCATCGATCCGGAATTCAACTATGATAAGCTGAAATCAGCCACCTTGGCCATCCGGGGTGGGGCTCGATTCTATGGAACGAATGGTGACCGGGTTCTCCCTACGGAAGAAGGTCTGATGCCAGGAAACGGATCCTTGTGTGCAGCTGTGGCGGCTGCCACAGGTGTGAAACCCACTTTCATCGGGAAGCCGGAGCGGCCCATTTTGGACTATGCCCTGGAGCGCTCGGGTCTGCGGCGGGATGAAACCCTGATCGTGGGGGACAACCTACTGACAGATATACAGGCGGGAATCAACGGGGGGATCGACACTTTATTGGTATACACAGGGGTGACCACGGCGGAGGAGTATCGGAGAAGTTCCATCCAGGCGACATACACAGTGCAGGATTTGACAGAGTGGGATTTCAGTAGAGGAGGGGTACTATGAATCGCTGGGAGGATGTCTGGGAAGTCCCCCTTCCGTTGCCTTTTGCCCTTAAAATTATCAAGTCGTATGTGATCAAAGGGTCTAACGGGTATACGGTGATCGACGCGGGCCTTCACTATGATGAGGATCTGGAGGCCTGGGAAGGGGCGAGGCGGTCCATCAGTTTCGAGTGGAAAGATGTAGAGCAAATCGTGCTGACCCATTACCATCCGGATCACTACGGATTAGCTGGCTGGATGCAGGAAAAGACGGGAGCGCCAGTCAAGATCTCCCAGACCGATTTTGAGCAGGCCCAACTCTTTTTCAGCAAATCTTCTGAACAGCCGGAAGCGATGGCCCGTTTTTATGGCGAACACGGCTTGGATGCGGAATGGAGGGAAAAGATCCCTCCCCATCTGCGTAGCTTCCAAAAGTGGGTGGTTCCTCATCCTGAACCGGAGTTTATCAAAGCGGGAGAAACCATTCGTCTGGGTGACCGGGAGTATCGGATTTTGCATACTCCGGGGCATGCCGACGGGCATCTCAGCTTTCATGATGAAGAGCGGGGCTGGCTGATCGGAGGCGATGTTCTCTTGCCTCGGATCAC
>CAUGKZ010000229.1 GCA_959600065.1 uncultured Kroppenstedtia sp.
TGGGAAACCTCCTTTCCTCTCCCCACCACCATCTCCTCCAACTTGGCCAACGCCCGTCCCTCGTCCACCGTTTTCCTTGCGAGCTGGATGCCTTCTTGCAACCCTCCTGCCAGACCTGCGATGGTGAGTACTGCCCCGGTATTGGCCAGAACCACGTCTCGGCAGGGGCCCGGCTTTCCCTGGAAAATGTCGCGGATGATCCGGGCATTATCAACGGCATCTCCCCCAGACAAGGCCCCAGGAGAACACCGCTTCAAGCCTAGTTCCTCCGGGGTAACGCGATAGGTGCGAACGTGACCATCGCATACTTCACTGACCTGGGTTTCTTCCATCAGTGTAATCTCATCCACTCCATCTAGGCCAGCAACCACCATGGCCCGTTCCGTTCCCAAAGACAAGAGGACCCGAGCCAAAATTTCCGTCAACCCTGGATCAAACACTCCCACCAGTTGTCGCCGAACCCCCGCCGGATTGGCCAGAGGTCCAGCCAAGTTGAAACAAGTACGAAAACCCAGTTCCTTCCGAATCGGCGACACTTGTTTCAGCGCCTTGTGAAACAAGGGGGCAAACAAAAAACAGATTCCGGTCTCCGCCAATGTCTGCTCCGCCTCTGCTGGCGAGAGTTGAATCCCCACGCCGAGAGCTTCCAAAACGTCAGCGCTGCCACTCTTTCCGGAAACCGCCCGATTTCCGTGTTTGGCTACCGACACCCCCGCGGCGGCGGCCACAATGGCAGCGGCAGTGGAAATATTAAAGGTTTTGCCCCCGTCCCCCCCCGTGCCGCAGGTATCTACCGCCTGGGGAGGGACCATGGAAAGTTGATGTGCTCGGGCTCGCATGGAAATCGCTAGCCCTACCAGCTCCTCCACCGTCTCGCCCTTGATCCGCAAAGCCGTCAATACGGCAGCCGCTTGCGCCGGCGGCAATTTCCCATCCATCATCGCCCCCATTAAAGTCTCTGACTCCGAACGATTCAAATCTTCTTTCGCCATCAGCTTCACTAAGCTCCGCTCCACTATGCTCCGCTCTCCTTTCATCTCCCCATGGGTTTGAATAATCCTTCCGTCAAAGCCAAGGCACGGATCAGTCCTCGGGCTTTGTTCCTGGACTCCTCGTACTCTCTTTCTGGAACCGAACCGTCAACCACTCCGGCGCCCGCCTGAATCAAAGCAGAATCCTTCTGAAAATGGATCGTCCGGATGGTAATGCAGCTATCCAGACTGCCATTAAAAGAAAAATATCCGATGGCTCCAGCATAAACGCCCCGACTCTCCTCTTCCAGTTCGGCGATCTTTGCCAGCGCCCGGTTTTTAGGCGCGCCGGAAACCGTTCCCGCAGGGAAACAAGCCTGAAATCCTTCCAGAGGGTCCACGCCTTCTCTCAGCTCCCCTGTAACATGAGAGACCAAATGCATCACATGGGAGTAGCGTTCCACCGTCATCGCTTCCGTCACCTGCACGGAGCCGGATTTCGAGACTTTCCCCAGATCCTGCCGACTCAGATCCACCAGCATGTCATGCTCCGCCCGTTCTTTCTCATCCTTTAGCAATTCGGCGGCCAGAGCCGCATCCTCTGCCTCATCTCTCCCCCGGGGACGGGTGCCGGCGATGGGTCGTGTCTCAATTTTTCCGTCACTTACCCGAACCAATAATTCCGGAGAAGCCCCTACCACTGCCTCATCACCCAGGGTGAGACAATACATATACGGGGAGGGATTGAGCAGACGCAACACGCGATACACCTCGGGAGCCGGAGGAGGATTCCTCCACTCCCACCGCTGGGAGGGAACCACTTGAAAGAGATCCCCCTGCCGGATCGCTTCCAAGCCCCGTAGCACTCGGTCGCAGTACTCTTCTTTGCTTAGATTGGAAATCATGGGATCGCAATCGAAATCCACCTCTCCCACGGCTTCCGCAATCGGCAATGGTGTAAAGGAAGGTTCCCTGGATAATACCTCTTCCATCCATCGATCCAGCTCAGCCAATGTTTCCTCATAAGCACGATCAAGCATCTCCGGCGTCATTTCAGGATTCACGTGCAGATGGATCACCCAGATCCACTCTTGCCGCAGATGGTCCACAATGATCAACCGGTCACAAAACATCAGATGAAGATCCCTGGAGCGAGGAGGTTCCTTGCGGAGAAGGGTCGGCTCCTGAAGAGCCACCGCATCATATCCCACATACCCTACCGCCCCACCCAAAAAAGGCGGATAACCCAAATACCGTGGAGAACGGTACTTTTGCAAAAGTTCTTTCACCACTTGGAAGGGATCCTCGGTGGCAAATGTTCGTTCTCTGCCCTTTTCTGTGATCGTGACTTGATGGCCCGTGCTTTGAAACACCAGCAAAGGATCCGCTCCAATAAATGAATAGCGACCCCTTCGCCCCTTATTTTCAGCACTTTCCAACAAAAAGGAATAGGGTCGTTCCCCTAACCGCCGGTGCAGGCTGATCGGTGTCTCCAAATCGGCAAATACCGTTTTACAAATAGGAATGGTGGAAAAACGAGGGGCATAGGCCCTCACTTCATCCAGTGTGGGGGTATACATAATCAGGCTCCCTCCTTGGGATTGAGACCCATCGGAGCCAGAGGAAAAAGGAGAAAATAAAAAGACCGAAGCACAGTGGCTCCGGTCGGGGTCCGTACACTCCCGCTCAGCTCTCCTCTGCTCATCTCGTCTCATCTATTCTAATACTCATCTCTGCTCTCGGCTTAATCCTACTTTACTGAAGAGAAGGATTCATGTCAACCACAAAAATCCGTCTATTATTCCACCAAATCTGGGCGCAATTGCCGGGCTTCTCGCAGATAGACGTGCTGGATCCCAGAAGCATCCTCATCGGAGTTCGCAAGGATCAGCAGACGGATGCATTTTTGCAAAGCACCGGGGACATCCACCTCAGTAGCACACATCAACGGGACCTCTTTCCACCCGGGGATCGTCCGGATCCCCCGAGCGGGAAACGTGGCATTTAAATCGGGACTCATCGTGGCAAACACACTGGCGATATCCGCCGGGCGGACTCCGTTTTTCTCGGTCATCTCACCCAACAGTTCTCGGGTGGCATTCAGAATCGCTTCCGATTCATTGGCGGAAACCGTCGTCGCCCCTCGGATTCCACGCAGGCTCACCCTTCTCCACCCCCTCTCAACCGATCGAGAGCTCGTCGGATCACCGCTTCCTCCACCCCGCCGATCCGATCCACACAGCCGACCTCCCGAGGAAGTATAAAGGTAAGCCTTCCTTGTTTTACCTTCTTATCCCGGCGCATTCTCTCCAGGAGTTCCTCATCTGCGATCTCCAGGGTGAGACGCGTAGGAAGGCCAAAAGAGGATAACAGACGAGCCGTCCGCTCTGACACAGGGGGACAAAGCCCCAGCTCTTCCGCCAACATGGCTTCACCCACCATACCGATTGCCACCGCTTCCCCGTGCGTCAGCACCCCGTATCCTGCTGTCGCTTCCAAAGCATGGCCGATGGTGTGACCATAATTGAGAATCGCCCGCAATCCGGCTTCCTTCTCATCCTGGGAGACCACTTCCCCTTTGACGGCACACCCCCTCCAAATCGCTTCCGAAACCAGTCGTCTCAGGGAGTCCACTCTCTCCTCCAGCCAGCAGACAAAATCCGCATCCCGGATGAGGGCGTGTTTCACCACTTCAGCGTAGCCAGAAGCCACCTCCCGCTCCGGCAACGTATTCAATGTATTCACATCGAATACCACCATCGAGGGTTGATGAAAGGCGCCGATCATATTTTTTCCGAGAGGGTGGTTCACCCCCACTATCCCCCCCACACTACTGTCCTGGGCCAAAAGGGTGGTCGGCAACTGGATGAAGGGGATGCCTCGCATATAGGAAGCGGCCAAAAAACCCGCCAAATCCCCCACCACTCCGCCGCCTAGTGCCAGAATGGCACTGGAACGATCCAAGCCGGCCTGGAGACAATCTCCTACCATCTCTTCCAGCTGGGACAGTTTTTTGGAACCCTCCCCCGCCGGTACCGTGAGACCGCTCGCCTGAAAGCCATGATCCTTCAACCCCTGGATGACGTACTCACCATAAAGAGGGCCCACCTGATCATCTGTCACCAACATCAACCGGCGCTCCCTGTTCCAGCCGATCTCTTGCAATAAATCCGGCAGGCAACCGTGCAAACCAGCCCCGATATGAATGGGATAGCTTCCTTCCCGGGTCTGAACCTGCAGTGTTTTTATCAAAACTTGCGAGCCTCCTCCCGACGGTGCATCACTTCTCGCAGGAGATCTTCGGCTGTGTCGGAACTGAATGTCTCCAACAGAGCCTGCGCAATTTCCCAGGCGACCACATTTTC